>NZ_AUTO01000185.1:0-3296 GCF_000498055.1 Pseudoalteromonas sp. TB51 | reverse complement strand
CCGAGGACAGGCTAGGGCGCGGCGCAGTCCCTGATATGGATTTAGCGCACAATGCACTCCTTACCAGTTTTGATAGTGGTTTAGTTAAAAACGGCTTTTTAGTAAAACAAAAAATTAGCCAACTCGCCGACAAAATCATTAAAAAATACAACGTAAAAACCCCAAGCAACCGTACTCACGCAGCAAGTCTTTCGGGCGGTAATTTGCAAAAGTTTATTATTGGCCGAGAGGTTGAGCAAAACCCACAATTGCTGGTTATGTCGCACCCTACTTGGGGTGTAGATATTGGCGCGCAAGTTGCCATTCACGAGGCAATTTTAACGCTGCGCGACGAAGGCTGTGCAGTACTGGTTATTTCAGAAGATTTAGACGAGCTCTATAAAATTTGTGACCGTATTGGTGCAATTTGCGATGGTAAGCTCTCACCTATTTTAAATACCGACTGTGTACCACTTGTGCAATTAGGGCAGTGGATGGCGGGCGATTTTAATCACGACACTAAAAGCAACATAGCAAAAATAACACCGCAAGGAGCGCTGGCATGATAAAGCTTGAACCCCGCGTAGAGCGCTCAAACACATGGAGTTATCTCTCTCCTGTTTTAGCCATTTTACTCACTTTAATAACAGGTTATGTGGTGTTTGCCTTATTAGGGCACGACTCGATTAATGCCTTATATACCTTACTCGTAGCGCCTATTTCTGATTGGTACGGCGTTACCGAGCTATTAGTAATGACCATTCCAATTTTATTATGTGCCTATGGTTTAGCGCTGTGTTACAGGGCGTCGGTGTGGAATATAGGTGCTGAAGGGCAGCTACTGATTGGCGGCGTATGCGCCAGTGCCGTAGCTGTTAACTTTGTTGACTCTACAAGTTCTTTTGCATTAGGGCTTACATTACTTGCAGGTATTGCCGGTGGCATGCTGTGGGCAGGCTTAGCCGCCTTTATGAAATTACGTTTAAACACCAACGAAATTTTAGTCACCATTATGCTCAATTACATTGCCGTTAATGTGTTGCTGTGGTCAGTACACGGCCCATTAAAAGACCCATACGGCTATAACTTTCCTGAAAGCGCCTTATTTGGCGATAGCACCTTACTACCAGTTTTATTTGAGGGTACTCGCCTTCATTTAGGGCTTGCATTTGCGTTATTAGCGCTGTGTGCCACATGGGTGTTTATTAGTAAAACCTTTGTGGGTTTTCAAATACAAGTACTAGGGCTTGATGCATCGGCTGCCAAAATGGCGGGCTATAAACGTGCGCTTTTAATTGCTGGTGTATTAGTAATAAGTGGCGGGTTAGCTGGGCTTGCAGGGGCTGGCGAGGTAGCTGGGCCTATAGGGCAATTAGTGCCGCAAATATCCCCCGGTTATGGTTACGCCGCAATTATTGTGGCCTTTTTAGGGCGCTTACATCCGCTTGGGATCACCTTAGCAGGGCTGTTAATGGGGCTTATTTATATGGGCGGCGAAATGGCGCAAATAGAAATTGGCCTACCCAATGCCATTACCGGCATTTTTCAGGGCTTAATGCTGTTTTATTTACTCTCGTGCGATGTGCTTATTGGTTATCGCATTAAATTGTTACTGCCATTTAAACAACAAAAAACGCAGCTAACACCCATCGCACAGGAATCTTAAACATGGATTTAGAGGTAATCACAAATATTTTATACGCCACTATTCGCACCGGCACGCCTTTATTGCTGGTGGCTCTAGGTGAAATGGTATGCGAAAAAAGCGGTACACTTAACCTTGGGCAAGAGGGCATGATGTTATTAGGCGCGGTGGCAGGGTTTATAACCATGTACCAATGCGACAACCTCTTTATAGGCTTTAGTGTGGCTGCGCTTGTGGGGGTTATGGCGTCGTTAGTATTTGCGTTTGTAGCACTTAATTTAAATGCTAGCCAAGTGGCTGCTGGGTTAGCGCTAACGATTTTTGGCACGGGCTTGTCGGCATTTTTAGGCGTTGATTACGAGGGCAAAACCATTAATGCCTTACCTACTTTAGCAATTGCAGGGTTTGAGCATATTCCGCTACTGGGCAAAGCGCTGTTTTCGCAAGATGCCATTGTGTATTTAAGTTGGGCATTAGTACTTGGTGCTTATTTATTTTTTAAATACCACAGGGCAGGGCTTGCGGTACGCGCCATTGGTGAAAACCCTGGCGTTGGTAATAACTTAGGCTTGCCTGTAATGCGTACTCGCTATTTAGCGGTGATGTTTGGCGGCGCAATGGCGGGTATTGCAGGGGCGTACTTGTCGCTTGCTTACACACCCCTTTGGACACAAAACATGACCTCGGGACGTGGCTGGATAGCACTGGCTTTAGTGGTATTTGCAAGTTGGCGAATTGAGCGGGTAATGCTAGGCGCTTATTTATTTGGTTTTGCCAGCATTATGCACTTAGTGGCACAGGCGCTTGGCTTAGCGGTGGATTCTAATTTACTGGCCATGCTGCCTTATGGTGCAACGCTTATAGTACTGATTATGCTAAGTAAAAATAAACAAAAACTAAAAATGTACGAACCCATGTGGCTAGGTAAACCTTGGCATAAGGGGCATTAAAAATTTTATACAAAGAGTAACAATAAGCCTTCAACAGGATATTAAAAATACAACACGGAGAATAACAATGAAAAAACTAATAGCAGCGCTTGGCGTAGCACTTAGCTTAGGGTTAAGCACGAGTGCGCTGGCAAAAGACAGCGTAAAAGTAGGGTTTGTATATGTAAGCCCGATTGGCGAAGCTGGTTGGACTTACACCCACGATGTAAGCCGCCGCTACCTAGAGGATAAATTTGGCGAAAAAATAAAAACCACCTTTGTAGAGAGCGTGCCAGAGGGCGCCGATGCAGAGCGAGTTATTACACAACTAGCCAAAAGCGGGCACGATTTAATATTTACCACCTCGTTTGGCTACATGAACCCGACCATTAAAGTGGCTAAACGTTTTCCTAACGTAAAGTTTGAGCATGCAACAGGTTATAAACGCGCTAAAAATGTGGGCACTTATTTTGACCGTATTTACGAAGGGCGCTACTTAACCGGTGTTATTGCTGGGCACATGAGTAAATCTGACAGTATTGGCTATATTGCCGCGTTTCCTATTCCTGAGGTAATACGCGGTATTAACGCGTTTACTTTAGGCCTGCGCTCAGTAAAACCTAACGCAAAAGTAAAAGTAGTGTGGGTTAATAGCTGGTTTGATCCTGGTAAAGAGCGCGAAGCTGCCGACAGTTTAATCGACCAAGGTGTTGATATTATTACCCAGCACACCGACTCTCCCG
>NZ_AUTO01000184.1:0-3869 GCF_000498055.1 Pseudoalteromonas sp. TB51 | reverse complement strand
CGCTGGAATATTCGCCATTGGTTACCACTCAGATATGAGCGGCTATGGTAAAAAAGCGCACCTTACGGCGCCAGTGCATCATTGGGATGAGTTTTACGCCGAGCGCGTGCAGCAAGTACTTGACGATAAATGGGAATCGCAAAATGTATGGAAAGGCATAGATGCCGGTATGACCCGCTTAGCGCCGTTGAGTAAAGACATTCCTGCCAATGTTGTTGCCGAGGTAGAGGCGATTAAAACCAAAATTGCCAACGGTGAGTTTCATCCATTTAGTGGCCCAATTAACAATCAGCAAGGTGAGCTGGTAACTAAAGCGGGGCAAACAATTGATGATAAAACCTTACTTGGTATGGACTTTTATGTAGAGGGTGTTGAAGGGCAGCTTAAATAAGCGCCCTGTATTTAAATTAAAACTTGGGCAAGGCATTTATACCTTGCCCATATTAAAGCGCTAAAAGGATGTTGACTATGTCAAACCAAGAAGCAATCTCAGAAGACATAATTTACGCAGTAGATGATAAACCAGGGCTGACCGAATCCTTTTTTGCTGCCCTGCAACATGTACTGGCAAGTTTTGTAGGTATTATTACGCCCACGCTTATTATTGGTGGCGTGTTGGGGCTTGGTAGCGAAATACCGTATTTAATTAGTATGGCGTTGTTTGTATCGGGGGTTGGTACATTTATTCAGGCTCGCCGTGTGGGGCCAATTGGCTCAGGGCTTATTTGCGTACAAGGCACCAGCTTTGCTTTTTTAGGCACTATTTTGGCAACCGGTTTTACCGTAAAAGCCACTGGAGGCGGAATCGATGAAGTACTTGCCACCATTTTTGCTGTGTGTTTTTTAGCAGCCTTTGTAGAGATATTCATTAGCTTTTTTATAGAAAAGCTTGGCAAAGTAATTAAGCCTGTAGTGACTGGTGTGGTGATCACCACCATTGGGGTTTACCTCATTAAAGTAGGTATGACTGACATAGGCGGCGGGCAATGGTTATTAACTAATATGCCTGAAAAGTTTGCCTCGCCAAGCAACTTAATTGTGGGTTTTTCGGTGGTGGCGCTGGTGGTATTACTTAATGCTAGCAAAAATCAGTGGGTAAGGCTTACCGCTGTAGTAGTTGCCATGTTAGTAGGGTGGTTACTTGCACTTATTTTAGGTATAGCCAAATTTAAAATGGGCGAATTTGATTTAATCGCCATGCCATTACCCTTTAAATATGGCTTTAATATTGATTTTGGCGCCATGATTGCCTTTAGCTTTTTATACCTAATTACCGCCATTGAATCCACAGGCGATATAACCGCAAATTGTGCGGTGTCTAAATTACCGGTAAAAGGCGCAAGCTATTTAGCGCGTATACGCGGAGGTATTTTAGGCGATGGCGTTAACTCAATGATTGCTGCCGCATTTAATACGTTTCCTAATACTACTTTTAGCCAAAATAACGGCGTTATTCAATTAACCGGTGTAGCAAGTAGATACATTGGCCTGTGGATTGGTGTAATTTTGATTATTTTAGGGTTATTTCCGGTTATTGGTGCCGTGCTACAAAATATTCCTAAACCAGTGCTAGGCGGTGCAACGCTCGTGATGTTTGGCACAGTAGCTGCCGCAGGGGTAAAAATTCTTGCAAGCGAAAAAATAAATCGTCGTAGCTTACTTATTATTGCGGTGAGCTTAGGTATGGGGCTAGGGGTTAGCTTTGTGCCCGAAATGTTTATAAATGCGCCTAAGCTGGTAACCGCTATTTTTGGCAGCGCTGTAACGGTATCGGGTTTAACCGCCATCGTTATGACGCTTGTTTTACCAGAAAATTATTCAGCAAGTACAGATCATCTTAACTAGACTAATAAAATTATAACAAAGGGATTAACAATGAAAATTACAACAATTAAAAAATTAGCCTTAGTAAGTGCTATCGCGGTGTGTTCAAGTAGTGTGTCGGCAAAAGAGCTGTGGTCAGATTTTAGTATAACCGCCATGACCGGCGCCGATTACCTCGAGCCGTTCTCGGGAGAGGAAGACGACAGAAGCGTAGTAACCATTGAGCATGCATCGGGGCATACATGGGGTGGTACCTTCTTTTTTATGGATAGATTAAGCAACCCCGATGAAGTATACGGAGAGCTAAACATAAACCCAACGCTTTACAAGCCACAAAACAGCTTTGTTAAAGAGGTGTTTTTAGGCCTACAAACAGAATATGGCTCAGGCGATACCGATCAAAATAACTACTTATTAGGTGGCGGTGTGTCGTTAGATGTACCAGGGTTTCAATATTTTAATGTGGCTTATTACCGTCGTTTTCAGGACGATATTGGCATAGAGCGTGAAGATAACAACCAAATAACCGTAACGTGGGGCTATAACAAGGGTAACTTTAGATACGATGGCTTTTTAGATATTGTTGACAGTACCGACACTATGTTTGGTAAAAGCGAAGGCGGTTTTAACTTTACCTCACAACTTAAATACAACATTGCTCCTATGCTTGGCCTAGACACAGGTCGCCTTGATGTAGGTATAGAATACGTATATTGGAAAAATAAGTTTGGTGTAGATGGTCAAACAGAGCATAACCCAAACCTAATGGTTAAATGGCATTTTTAAAACTTTAAGCGTTTGTCCCGTCCTGAAATAGGTTGACGGTTTTAATGAAAGACTTGGTGCGAAAGCGCCAGGTCTTTTTTATGCACTTGATTTGGTGTTTTCATATCCAAACTTAAGTGCGGTCGCATTTCATTGTATATAAATATCGATTCTTCAACGAGCTGTTTTAACTCTGCCATATTGCGACATTTATACAGTAAAAACTCTTGCTTTAATATCCCGTTAATACGCTCTGCTAATGCGTTTTGATAACAGTCATACCCATCGGTCATCGATGGTCTAATGCCCTCTTTTAATAGCGCATTTTGATATACTTCAGAGCAATATTGTAAACCTCTATCTGAATGATGAATGGCATCACGTTTATATACGCGTTGCTTAATTGTCATTTCTAATGCTCTGACTACATCGGTTGCTTTCATTTCATCACTCAGCTCATAACCCATTATTTTTCGACTGTAAGCATCAGTGACTAACGATAGGTAATGCACGCCTTGCGCTGACTTTACGTATGTAATGTCACTAACGAAGACTTCCTCGGCCGCAGTAGGCATGTATTCCTTTAGTAAATTGGGATGCTTGCGCATCCAATGGTTACTGTTTGTTGTTTTAGTGTAATTTTTCTTTGGTTTTACAAGAAAGTCATGCTCTCTCAAATAATCAAAAAAACAATCACGACCTAGTTTAATGCCACGCTCTTGCAGGTCTGGCTTTATCATCAGATAAAGTTTCTTCCCACCAATACGAGGCATGAATTGCCGCCAGTACATCACTAATTCTTTGACTGGCTCCAATTCTTTATTCCGAGCATCTATTCTGCGCATAGCTTGATAGTAACCTTGTCGCGTTACGCCATATGCACGGCATAACGGAGTAAGCTTTATTTGATGGTTTTCTTTTGCGCGCGTGATAGCTCGGATATGTACTTTTTTCGCAAGCCCGCTCCATATTCTTCATCCATAATATTAATCATTTCATCTTTGATTAAATCCTTTAGGCGTAACTCTTCTATCTCGCGCTCTAAACGTTTAATTTTTTGTGCTGGGGTTTCTTTCGATTTAGGCATGTTGGCTATATAAGTTGGTTTAGACCAATCTAATTTACCATGTTTTCGCAGCCATACCAGAACGGTACTGCGGCCTTGAATACCGTAATGACTTTGCGCTTGTTTATAGGTGAAGTCGCCTTTTTCTACTTGCTCAACAATAGATAATTTAAAGCCTAATGTATAATCTCGCTGAGTACGCTTAACGTCTTTA
>NZ_AUTO01000183.1:0-2589 GCF_000498055.1 Pseudoalteromonas sp. TB51 | reverse complement strand
AAGTTTTACTTAACTCTGTGAGCAGCTCGTGCCTCGCTATGCGTTGGCGTTCCCCGTCTCAGTGGGGTCGCATTATAGGGAGAACAGATTTTTACGCAAGCACTTTTTTAAAGAAAAACCAAAAAAAAGCACTGTTCGGTCAATATGTGAACTAAACCCTCTATAACTGGTAGTTTTATAATCAAAACAGGCCTTTTCTGGCCTATATTTAAGTGTTGCTGTTACACTCAAACGACTATAACTGGTATTTAAAAGGTATATATATGGCTATCCGTTCTTATAAAGGTGTGACTCCCTCTTTTAATTCGTCTGTTTATGTTGATGAGTCGTCTGTTTTGGTAGGAGATATTACGATTGGTGACCACTGTAGCGTATGGCCTTTAGTGGCAGCGCGAGGAGATGTTAACTATATACGTATTGGTGAACGTACAAATATACAAGATGGTAGTGTTCTTCATTTATCACGCGCGACTAAAAGTAACCCAGATGGTTACCCACTTATTATTGGTGATGATGTGACAGTAGGACACAAGGTGATGCTGCATGGATGTACGCTTGGAAATCGTATACTTGTCGGTATGGGCGCTATTGTAATGGATAATGTAATAGTAGAGGACGACGTTATTATTGGTGGGGGGTCATTAGTACCGCCAAATAAACGATTGGAGTCTGGTTATTTATATGTTGGTAGTCCAGTAAAGCAAGCCCGCCCATTAACAGAGCAAGAGCTTGCCTTTTTAAAAGTATCGGCAGATAACTATGTGCAATTAAAAGACGAGTATTTAGCAGAGATCAACTAGATTCACTTCTATCTGCCCTGCCGAGTTATAACTTTCATCTTCTATAAGTTGCTCGGCACATTCTTCGTAATCAAATCGGTATTTATCAAAATGCTGCGTTGCGTGGCTTTCATCTTGAAGCCCTAGCTTTCGTAAATCTATAATACACTCCACCAGCATCCCTGTTACTTGTGCAAAAAAGACTAGTTGGTGGGAAGGTTCTCTAAACTCGAGTCTATCTATAAACTGTATGGCTTGATTCATTTAAGCATGCCTTGTTTTAGTGCTTTAACAACAGGAAGTATAGCGGGCATTTTATTACGCCATACATAATATGCCTGTGCGGCTTGGCCTACCAACATACCACTGCCATCTAACAGCTTAGCGTGGTTATTATGCTCTGCAACCCAGTTCATAAATACGGTATTTTGCTGGGAGTAAAACATATCGTATGCCACCGCGCACAGGCTTAGGTGTTTTTCGTCAAGTGCTGGTAACTCGTTGTTCATACTGCTAGAGGTAGAATTTACGATAAGTGAGTAATTGCTTACAGGTAATGTATCAAACCCATAGCCTGTTACCTTGCCATATTCAGCAAATAGTTGTGCTAAGTCTTGCGCTTTTTTTGCCGTGCGATTAACAATCGTTATTTCAGCTGGGTTATGCTCAAGTAGCGGTAGTATTACCCCTCTTGCTGCGCCACCAGCACCAATAATTAAAATACGCTTATTGGTAATTGTCACTTCATTGGCAAGTAAATCATTAACAAAGCCCACACCATCGGTGTTATCGCCTAACAAAGTGCCATCATCGCGTTTTTTAAGTGTATTAACTGCACCAACAATTTTAGCAAGTGGGGTGAGTTCATCAGCCATGGCATACGCTTGCTCTTTAAATGGCATAGTAACGTTGGCACCTATCCCGCCTTGCTCAAAAAAGGTGGTTACTGTTTTTTCAAAGTGATCGATAGGTGCTAATATTGCGCGGTAGTCGATTTGCTCACCCAAAGATACAGCAAATTGTTTATGTATCGCGGGGGATTTTGAATGTTTGATTGGATTTCCAAAAACCGCATATTTGTCCATTTTAAAGCAACCTCTTTGCAGTTGTACACTGCCTATTAACGATGATAAGTAATATGATTAAACGACTTTTTTCAAAATCTAAACCAGCTCCTGAGCAACCAGCGCCCACTCCTGAGAAAACACCGTATGAAATTATTGGTGGAGAAGCAGGCACCCGTGCTATTGCTAATAGATTCTACGACATAATGGCCAGCGATGAATACGCCAAACCATTATATGATATGCATCCTCTGCCATTAGATAGAATTCGCCAAGTATTTTTTGAGTTTTTATCGGGTTGGTTAGGCGGCCCTAACCTATTTACTGAAAAACATGGCCAACCTATGCTGCGCAAACGCCATATGCCTTTTACTATAAATAAAGACCTGCGCGATCAGTGGATGTATTGCATGAATAAAACGCTCGATATAGAAGTAGACAACCCCCTACTGCGCGAAGGGTTAAAGCAATCTTTTGGACAACTTGCCACGCATATGATTAATGAGCACTAATTGTAACTACTTAGCAAAAAGGCGCTGTTAAGCGCCTTTTATTAGGGTTTGTTGAGCTTTGCGGATTAAACAGCCCCTACCTTAATTTAATATTTATAACTGCCACTCTCTGGCTATCAAATCAGTAGGTTTAGTGCTTAGCCACTCTTGTGGACGTAAATAGTATTGATACAAATTAGCCTCTGCGCTGTCGGGCGCGGGCTTATAATTGTATTCCCAACGCGCCAGTGGCGG
>NZ_AUTO01000182.1:0-4216 GCF_000498055.1 Pseudoalteromonas sp. TB51 | reverse complement strand
GCGCCAGTGGCGGCATCGACATTAATATAGACTCTGTGCGCCCACCGCTTTGTAAGCCAAATAAAGTGCCTCTATCCCACACAAGGTTAAATTCTACGTAACGACCGCGGCGATACAATTGAAAGTCGCGCTGCTGTTGCGTGTATTCGTCATTTTTACGACGCTCAATAATAGGCAAGTACGCATCTAAAAAGCCATTACCAACCGATTGCATAAATGCAAAGCTCTGCTCAAACCCTAGCTCGTTTAAGTCATCAAAAAATAAGCCGCCTACACCGCGTGTTTCGTCGCGATGTTTTAGGTAAAAATATTCATCACACCACGTTTTGTATTTTGGATACACTTGTTCACCAAATGGTGCACAAATGTCGTGTGCGACTTGGTGCCAATGCTGTACATCTTCAAAAACGGGGTAAAAAGGCGTTAAGTCAAACCCTCCGCCAAACCACCAAATAGGCTCTTCGCCTTCTTTTTCAGCTATAAAAAAGCGTACATTGGCATGACTTGTAGGAACATGTGGGTTTTTTGGATGAATAACTAATGAAACACCACATGCATGAAAGCTTCGCCCTGCAAGCTCTGGTCTATGAGCGGTCGCAGAGCCCGGCATAGATGCACCAAACACATGCGAGTAGTTAACGCCGCCTTGCTCTATTACATTACCGTTAGTGGTAACACGTGTACGCCCGCCACCACCTTCGGCACGTTGCCAGCTATCTTCTACAAATTTTGCACTGCCATCGGCCTGCTCTAAGCCCTGGCAAATGGTGTCTTGCAAAGCCATAAAATACGCTTTTACTTGTTCTAATAATTCGCTTTGCATATTAACCTCTAAATACTTTGCCGGTCATGGCATCTTTAATTGTGCTTGGCTGCGTGTTGCCCCCTAAGGGCTCATCAATGTAACAGCCTACCTTATCTGCAAATTGCTGCTTGGCTTGTTCAATACTTGTTACCGTAGGCTGTCCGGTTAAATTAGCACTAGTAGAGACAAGAGGCTTGCCTAATTGCTGGCATAAGCGCTTAACACTTGGATGATCAGTAACCCGTACGGCAATCGTATCAAACTGCCCTGTTAACCATTTAGGCGTATTTTTAGCTGCAGGCATTACCCAAGTAATAGCACCGGGCCAACTAGAAAAAATATCAGCGCGTTTGTCCATTGGCAGCTTTACATCGTCAACATACTTTAATAACTGGCCGTAGTTATCGGCGATTAAAATAAGGCCCTTTTCAACGGGGCGCTGTTTTATTTCTAGCAACTTCTCAACAGCTTGCTGATTATCTGGATCACACCCTAAGCCATAGACAGCTTCAGTAGGATATAAAATAACTTCACCTTGCTCTAAGCAAGATATAGCCGTAGGCAATGTAGAAAGGTCTGACAAAATATGCTCCAGAAATTTATATTAATCAGTAGTGGTAAGTTTATGCAGGCAACTTTTTTGTGGGCACTGTAGCACAGTACCATTGGCCATTTTTTTCTCAATAACAAGCGGCCAATCGCACTTAGGGCATGGCTTGGCTATGGGTTTGTTATTTAGAGTATATTTACAGCTTGGGTAACAATCGCATGAGTAAAACGTTTTACCAAATTTATTGCTGCGTGCAACTAGCTGCCCTTTTTTGCATTTAGGACACCCAGGTAATACATCATCGTTATTATTAGGTTCGTCATCGTGGGCGATATAATGACACTCAGGGTACCCTGTACACCCAATAAACATACCATAACGGCCGTTTTTAACCACCAGCGGTTTTGTGCACTGTGGGCAGGCTGAATCTTCAAGCACCTTTATTTCGTTGCTGTCGTGATGCGCTAATGGGCGAATAAAGTCGCATTTAGGGTAACTCGCACAACCCAAAAAAGGACCTGTTTTAGAGTTACGGATCACTAATTCAGAACCACATTGCGGGCAGACTTCGTATTCTTTTTCTAAGGCGTGTTTATCCGCCGAGAAAAGCGAATGGTCGATTTTACTCATGAGGTTCCTAATGGGTTGCTGAATTTTCGCCTAATATACCCAAACCACTTAAAGATACAAGCTGTGCATATATGTTTAAGTGGTTTGGCATACAATTTTAATGTAGAAGTTCGGTGGGTTCGTCAAATATAAGGTCTTCCATCTGCTCGTAAGCCTCTTCTGAGCCAGGTACGTTAAATAACACCATAAGCACCACCCACTTTAAGTCGTCGAGCGAAATATAGGGTTTATCTAATGCGGCAAGGCGGTCCATAACCATTTCACGGGTTACACTGTTAACCACCCTTATTTGCTCTAAAAACATCAAAAAGCCACGGCATTCAACGTTTAACATTTTGCATTCGCTATCGGTAAAAATGCGCATTGCTTGGTGAGGCTTTGTAATTAAGTAGGGCGACTCGTCGCTGCGTTGTAAATCGGCCAATTGTTCAAGCCAATTTAACGCTTTATAAATTTCGGTCTTATTAAAGCCCGCGCGAAGTAATTCATCGGTAAGCTCGTTTTCTTCAATATAAATATCGGCTTCACTGTGAATGTAGTTTTCAAAAAGATACATGAGAATATCAAACATATTACCTTCCTGTGCTTAGCTTTATATACCCGTCTAACACTCGCTCTATTTCGTCGTCTAACTCTAAATCGAGCAACCTTGCCAGCACTTTATCAATTGGCCACTTGGCGCGACGTACAATTTCATCAACACTGGTTACCTCATACCCTATACTATTTAACACCTCACACTGTGACTGTTTGTTTACAGGCTCCTCTTTATTATATAGACCGCTTTGATAAGAAAAGCTCACCTCATCTAAAATATCTGTTACATTTTCGACTAACTTAGCGCCCTGCTTTATTAAAAAGTGACTCGCTTGCGATAATGGGTTTTTAATAGAGCCTGGTACTGCAAACACTTCTTTATTTTGTTCAATAGCGTAACGTACCGTGATCAATGAACCGCTTTTAATTTCAGCCTCTACAATAACCACGCCTAAAGACAGCCCAGATATAATACGGTTTCTGCGTGGAAAGTTATGCGCATTAGCAGCGGTACCCGGTAAAAACTCGCTTATTAATAAGCCATGCTCTAATACTTGGTCTGTTAATAATTTATGGCGTTTGGGGTAGTAAATATCAACCCCAGTCCCTAATACACCAATTGTTTTGCCATTATTGGCCAATGCACCTTTGTGCGCGGCACCATCAATACCCCGCGCCATGCCCGAGGTAACAGTAATACCGGCTAAAGTAAGCTGATAAGCAAGCTCCGAAGCTATTTCAAGCCCCGTAGGGGTCGCGTTTCTACTGCCAACAATAGCCACTTGCGGGCTAGATAATAGCGATATATCGCCTTTACAAAATAACAGTAAAGGGGCACTGGCTATGTGTTTTAGCTCGTTTGGGTATAGCGCATCAAAAATACACACCACTGTAATATTAAGCTGCTGTATTTGTTGCTCGTAATGGTTTACTTGCTGCCAATTGGTATTGAGTAAGTTGCAGGCTTGGTTTTGGGTAAGGCCAAGCTGTTGTAATTCACTTTGGTTTAAATCAAATAATGATTCGAGGGGGTGAGTATGTGATAAGGCTAACAGTGTTTTAATACCTAAGCCTTTACACATATAAAAGGCAAGCCAGTGGGCTAGCTTGCCAGATGACTGCTCCATGCTCTCTCCTAGAGCACCGACTCGCTACAACTTAATGAATTACTACACTATCTCCAACGCGAATTGGGTGCTGATTTTTTGTTATTAATGCATAACTCACTTTGTCATACACTTTAAATACAATTAACTCACCCACTTTTTCGTGTGGCATTGTCCATGTTGTGGTGTCTTCATCTGGCTCGCTGCCAAATAATTCACCTGCATCAGATAAAAGCTTTTCAAATTTGCTCGAATCCTCTGGATAACGCGGTCCTCGAGGGCCATCAATAACGGTGGGTGATTGGCGTTCTAAATCGAGGATATGACCAACTTCAATTTGTTGCTCAGCACCTAAGTTTAGCACCACTACATCCATTGTGCTGAATTCTCTTACTTGGCGCGGCGAGTCAATAACACTGCCGGATACACTTTGCTTAGGACGATGCATATTAAAGTACGCTGGTAACATTTGCCCTTGCATAGCAGGGAGTAAAAAATCGCCTTGTTGTATTTCTTGTTTAACTGACTCAACCCGTAAAGACGATGGTACGCCATTGCTTTCATCGCCCGTTCTAAATGCACGAGCCA
>NZ_AUTO01000181.1:0-6152 GCF_000498055.1 Pseudoalteromonas sp. TB51 | reverse complement strand
TGGCTAGCTCTTCACCGGTTTGTGTGTCTATGTAAGGTTCGCCTTTGTGATAAATAGCATACGCTTTATGTACTTTTAAATCGCCCTTAACGTATAAAATATGCCCGAGAGTTTGCGTTTTAGTATTTTCGTTTGCCCCTAAAATATACGGCTTATCATCTATGTCATCGCTGTTAATTGCTTGCTCATAACTTAAATAAGGTTTAATTATTTCAAGTGGCAAAGTGGTGATGGCGTTATTACCTTTTGGTGTAATACGCCCTTGCGGCGATAACTTTCTGTACGCTTTATTAATCACCAAACGCGGGTTACCGTCGGCGTCGTACACTAACGCGAGTGCATCGCCTGGGTAAATTAGATGCGGGTTATCTATTTGCGGGTTCATTTGCCACAACTCTGGCCACAGCCATGGTTCTTCTAAATAAATGCCGGAAATATCCCAAAGGGTATCGCCTTTTTTTACAACATATTGTTTTGGAGCATCTTTTTTTATTTGTAAAACATCAGCGACTGCAGGAAAAGCAGTACTTAGTGCAAACATAATTGCAGCCAATTGAGATTTCATTGGGCTTCCTTGTATTGTTTTTTCATTATTATTGACCAAAACCTGTTAAAGGGGAACGCGAATGGCTAAAATAAGAGCATACAATACCCTAAATTAAGCACAAGTGTAAAAAGGTAACTATGGCTAGGTTAGAAGTTTTAAGATTTCCAGATGAGCGTTTACGTACGGTAGCAAAAGAAGTTGCACAGGTTGATGACAACGTTCGCCAAATTGTAAAAGACATGCTAGAGACAATGTACGATGAAAACGGCATTGGGCTAGCTGCTACACAGGTTGATATTCATCAACGTATAGTGGTGATCGACGTATCAGAAGAACGCGACGAACCACTGGTTTTAATTAACCCACAAATTATTAAAAAAGATGGTGCAACAATTAGCGAAGAAGGCTGTTTATCAGTGCCTAACTCTTACGCAAAAGTAGACCGTGCTGAAACCGTAACCGTTGCTGCTCTTAACGAAAATGGTGAAGAATTTGTACTAGATGCAGATGAGCTATTAGCTATTTGTATTCAACACGAACTAGATCACTTACAAGGTAAACTATTTATTGATTACCTATCGCCATTAAAGCGTCAACGTATTCGCAAAAAGCTTGAAAAAGAAGCTAAATTTGCCGCGAAGTAATAAGCACCTTAGGAAAACTCAGTGACAAAACCACTACGCATTATATTTGCCGGTACGCCGGACTTTGCCGCTCGTCACCTACAAGCGTTAATTCAAAGCGAACACCAAATTGTTGGAGTTTACAGCCAACCAGACCGCCCTGCTGGGCGTGGTAAAAAGTTAAAAGCCAGTGAAGTAAAAGCGCTTGCGCTTGAACATGAGCTACCTGTTTTTCAGCCACAATCATTAAAAAATGAAGACGCACTCACTGAGCTTAAAAGCTTAAATGCCGATATCATGATTGTGGTGGCTTATGGCTTAATTTTACCAAAAGCCATTTTAGAGGCACCACGCTTAGGGTGCTTAAATGTGCATGGCTCTATTTTACCGCGCTGGCGCGGTGCTGCGCCTATACAGCGCGCAATTTGGGCTGGCGATGAAGATACCGGCGTAACCATAATGCAAATGGATGAAGGGCTTGATACCGGCGACATGCTGCACATTAGCCGCTGCCCTATTGCTGCGGATGAAACCAGTGCCAGTTTATACACCAAACTGGCTGAACTTGGTCCCGGAGCACTTGTTCAAACCATTAATAAGTTAGCCAATGGCGAGCTTATAGCAGAGCCGCAAAACGACGAGCTGGCAAATTACGCTAAAAAGCTTTCAAAAGAGGAAGCAAATATTGATTGGACGATGGATGCCGTACAAATTGAGCGTAATATTCGTGCGTTTAATCCATGGCCAGTGTGTTTTACTCAAATGGGTGAGCACAGCGTAAAAATTTACCAAGCCTCAGTAGTTGAGCAAACAGGCCCTGCGGGCGTTGTTTTATCAAGCGATAAAAACGGCATTGTAGTGGCGTGTGGCAAGCAGGCATTAAGTATTACACAGCTGCAACCCCAAGGTAAAAAACCAATGGCAATTAGCGACTTTTTAAACGGTCGCAGTGACTGGGTAACTCCTGGCACCGTATTAGGCGAAAATAATGAGTAATGTTCAAAACGTACGTGCGCTTGCCGCTGAAACTTTATATAACGTGGTTGATAAAGGCGCTTCGCTAAATCAAGAGCTACCATTTGCCAGCCAAGGCCTGCCCCCTAAAGACAAAGCGCTATTACAGCAAATTTGTTACGGCGTGTTGCGCTACCTACCTAGCCTTGAAAACTACTGCCAACATTTAGTAGAACAGCCACTTAAAGGTAAGCGTCGTATTTTTCAGTTTTTGTTGTATGTCGGTATCTATCAGCTGCAGCATATGCGCGTGCCACCGCATGCCGCCATTTCTGAAACCGTTAATGCCCTTGGCCAAATGCGTGCATTAGGCTTAAAAGGCTTAATCAACGCTATTTTGCGTAGTTTTCAGCGCCAACAAAGCGAGCTTGAAGAAAAAGCCAAGCAAATACCAGTGTGTTTATATAACCATCCAAATTGGTTTATTAAACAAGTGCAAGCTGCCTACCCAGACAACTGGGAAGCGCTTCTTGAAGAAAACCAACAACAAGCCCCTATGTGGTTACGTGTCAATCAAGCCCAATACAGCACGCAACAATACAGCGAAATGTTAACGGCTAACGATATAGAGCACACGTTAAACCCTGAGTTTGTTGATGGTATTAAACTAGCTAAGCCGCGTGATGTATTTTCGTTGCCAGAATTTGATGTGGGCGCCTGCTCAGTTCAAGACGCCGCAGCACAATTAGCCGCACGCTTTTTAGCACCTCAAGCTGATGAATACATTTTAGATGCCTGTGCAGCACCTGGCGGTAAAACATGTCATATATTAGAGCTTGCCGATGCAGAAGTATTAGCACTTGATAGTGACGCCACTCGCCTAGAACGTGTTAAACAAAATTTAACCCGTATCGGTTTAGGCGCAGACCTACAATGTGCAGACGCTTCGCAGCCACACACCTGGTGGGATGAGCAACAGTTTGACCGCATTTTATTAGATGTCCCTTGTTCGGCAACCGGTGTTATACGCCGCCACCCAGATATAAAATGGCTTCGCCGCGCATCCGACATTGAAGATTTAGCCACACTACAAAGCGATATACTCAATAGCATTTGGCCGCTACTTAAACCAGGCGGCACAATGATATACGCAACCTGTTCGGTACTGCCGCAAGAGAACCAACAGCAAGTCGCTAAATTTTTAGCTAATAATAGTGACGTTGAGCATATACCACTGCACGACAACGACACAGTTACCAACCCTGGTTTACAATTACTACCAGGTGAAAGCGACGGATTTTATTACGCTAAGCTAGTTAAAAAAGCCTAATAGCCGTACACTCAATAGCCATTTATTAAACAGTAAATGGCTATTTTTTTAATTAAACAGTAATTCGGGTAAATAATGAAAATAATCATACTCGGTGCCGGACAAGTCGGTGGTACGCTTGCTGAAAACTTAGTTGGCGAACAAAACGAAATAACCGTTGTTGATATAGACGGCAACCGCTTACGAGAGCTACAAGATAAGTACGACTTACAAGGGGTCACGGGGCACAGTGCTCACCCAGATGTGCTCAGACGTGCAGGTGCTGAAGACGCCGACATGATTATTGCGGTAACCAGCTCAGATGAAGTTAATATGGTGGCGTGCCAAGTCGCGTATAGTATTTTTAATACGCCCACTAAAATAGCCCGTATCCGATCAGAGCAATATTTAAAATACCGCGAAAAGCTATTTCATAACGATGACCTCCCGGTTGATCACTATATTGCCCCCGAAGCACTTGTTACCAAATATATTCGCCGTTTAATAGATTACCCAGGCGCGTTGCAAGTGCTGCAATTTGCCGATGGCATGCTCTCTCTTGTGGCTGTAAAAGCTTACTACGGTGGCTTATTAGTGGGTTATGCGCTTTCTGCTTTAAAAGAGCATATTCCGAATGTAGAAACCCGTGTAGCAGCAATTTATCGCCAAGGTAAAGCTATAAAGCCACTGGGCACCACGGTAATAGAAGCGGACGATGAAGTATTTTTCATTGCTGCCACTAAGCATATTCGCGCAGTTATGAACGAGTTACAAAAACTTGAGCGTTCTTACAAAAAAATTATGATAGCCGGTGGCGGTAACATTGGTGCAGGCCTTGCTCGCTCACTGGAAAAAAACCACAGCGTTAAGTTACTAGAGCGTAGTAAAGAGCGTGCTGAGCAACTCTCTGAAATGCTAGATAACACCGTCGTGTTTTGTGGAGACGCCTCAGACCAAGAACTACTATCTGAAGAGCACATAGAGCAAGTTGATGTGTTTATTGCCGTAACCAACGACGATGAAGCAAATATAATGTCGGCCATGCTTGCAAAACGCATGGGCGCACAAAAAACCATGGTGCTTATTCAGCGTGGTGCGTATGTAGATTTAGTGCAAGGGGGTGAAATAGATATTGCTATATCACCACAACAAGCAACTATTTCGGCGCTACTTACACACGTACGCCGTGGCGATATTGTTAATGTGTACTCGTTACGTAAAGGCGCGGCAGAGGCCATTGAAGCCGTTGCCCATGGCGATGAAAACACATCAAAAGTAGTTGGCCGTGCGATTGCCGATATCAAGCTACCTGCAGGTACAACGATTGGTGCTATTGTACGTAATGACGACGTACTGATTGCCCACGACGACACGGTTATTATGTCTGGTGATCACGTTATTATGTTTTTAATCGATAAAAAGCATATCAACGTAGTAGAAAAGCTATTCCAAGTTAGCGCTATATTTTTATAGTGTCCCGTCCTGAAATAGGTTGACGGTTTTAATGAAAGACTTGGTGCGAAAGCGCCAGGTCTTTTTTATGCACTTGATTTGGTGTTTTCATATCCAAACTTAAGTGCGGTCGCATTTCATTGTATATAAATATCGATTCTTCAACGAGCTGTTTTAACTCTGCCATATTGCGACATTTATACAGTAAAAACTCTTGCTTTAATATCCCGTTAATACGCTCTGCTAATGCGTTTTGATAACAGTCATACCCATCGGTCATCGATGGTCTAATGCCCTCTTTTAATAGCGCATTTTGATATACTTCAGAGCAATATTGTAAACCTCTATCTGAATGATGAATGGCATCACGTTTATATACGCGTTGCTTAATTGTCATTTCTAATGCTCTGACTACATCGGTTGCTTTCATTTCATCACTCAGCTCATAACCCATTATTTTTCGACTGTAAGCATCAGTGACTAACGATAGGTAATGCACGCCTTGCGCTGACTTTACGTATGTAATGTCACTAACGAAGACTTCCTCGGCCGCAGTAGGCATGTATTCCTTTAGTAAATTGGGATGCTTGCGCATCCAATGGTTACTGTTTGTTGTTTTAGTGTAATTTTTCTTTGGTTTTACAAGAAAGTCATGCTCTCTCAAATAATCAAAAAAACAATCACGACCTAGTTTAATGCCACGCTCTTGCAGGTCTGGCTTTATCATCAGATAAAGTTTCTTCCCACCAATACGAGGCATGAATTGCCGCCAGTACATCACTAATTCTTTGACTGGCTCCAATTCTTTATTCCGAGCATCTATTCTGCGCATAGCTTGATAGTAACCTTGTCGCGTTACGCCATATGCACGGCATAACGGAGTAAGCTTTATTTGATGGTTTTCTTTTGCGCGCGTGATAGCTCGGATATGTACTTTTTTCGCAAGCCCGCTCCATATTCTTCATCCATAATATTAATCATTTCATCTTTGATTAAATCCTTTAGGCGTAACTCTTCTATCTCGCGCTCTAAACGTTTAATTTTTTGTGCTGGGGTTTCTTTCGATTTAGGCATGTTGGCTATATAAGTTGGTTTAGACCAATCTAATTTACCATGTTTTCGCAGCCATACCAGAACGGTACTGCGGCCTTGAATACCGTAATGACTTTGCGCTTGTTTATAGGTGAAGTCGCCTTTTTCTACTTGCTCAACAATAGATAATTTAAAGCCTAATGTATAATCTCGCTGAGTACGCTTAACGTCTTTA
>NZ_AUTO01000180.1:0-65802 GCF_000498055.1 Pseudoalteromonas sp. TB51 | reverse complement strand
CCGCCTCTAAATTCGCCACTACTATCGCGTACTTTATACACTTGCCCTAATACACTTTCAGCAAAGCCGGTTGCCATGCCTAGTATGGCTATAACCCACATCCAAAATATGGCGCCGCTTCCGCCTAGTGAAATTGCAACAGCGACCCCGGCTAAATTACCTGTACCTACACGGGCACACAGGCCTGTACACAATGCTTGAAATGATGAAATGTCGTCTTTTTTACACTTGCTACTGCCTTTTAACAGGCTAAACATGTGTTTAAATTTTACTATTTGAATTGCTTTTAAACGTACCGAAAACCAAATACCTGCAAACAGTAGTATGTAGATTAGTATTTGGCCTTCTCCCCATAATAGGCCATTTACACTTTTTACTACGGTATCGAACATGGGCTAATCCTTTTTGTATTTATTATGTTTTTACTCAGCGCATAGTTGAGTAATTGGCATTTAATAATGCATGTTAGCCATAGATTAAGGCAGCTAAGCTGCCTTAGTATGTTGACTTAGTGGTAGGTTATTTACTTTGCAGGTGTATGCCAGCAATCATGCATCTAACCGAACCTCCCGCCGACTCTATGGTTGGTATAGGTAACGGAACAAGTTTAGCTGTTTTTTGTATTGCTGCTTTTTGCTCGGTTGTAAGTGCATTAAACGCCGTTTGTGAGAGTGCTAAAATACGACCATTTGTACCTTGTAACTCTATTGCGTTGCCGCAAAAGCTACTTATTTGCTCATTAGATAAGTTTATTACTTCTAAATGGCTTTGTATAAAATGGCTAGTTAATTGTTTGTGCTGACTATTTGGCACCATATTTAAGCTGATCATGGCAAACTCTGTGGCTACACACATTAATACATTAGTATGATAAACCGCAGTGCCTTGCTCATCGTAGGCGTTAAATACAACAGGTTTTAGCTTTAATTGCTCGCACACTGTATTAACCACGGTTTTAGTAGTGCGCTTAGATTCTACTGCATAAGCAAGCTTATGGGGGTGGTCAATAACAAGCGATCCTGTGCCTTCTAAAAATGCATTTTCTTTCGCTAAAAATGAATAATCAGTCACAGACAACACTTTATAGTGATTAGTCAAAAAATCAATAATATCTTTTCGATATTCTAACCTTCTGTTTTCTGCGTACATTGGGTACATAACTAGCTCGCCACTTTGATGAGTAGAAAACCAATTATTTGGAAACACAGAATCGGGCGTGTGTGTATGTTCGTCTTCAAAAAGATGAACCGTTACGCCCACGTTTTGTAATAATTTAACCGCATTAGTGACTTCGTCAAAGGCAAGCTGACTCTGATTTTGTGAGTTGCAGGTACTTTGAAACGTGTTGTCTAACATGGTTTGTGGGTTAGATGTAAAGTGATGCGGGCGCACCATCACCACCGCTGTCGGTGCTTGCTTTATGTGGCTCATGCGACTTGCTCTTGCTTAGGTGTTTTTGATGGTTGTGTACTATTAAGTACCGAAAATAAATTACGCGGATCAGCTTGTTGTGTAATTAAATCAAGTAGTTCAAACTCACCCGCAGCCACCAGCGCGTCTTTAATATACACCAGCGCGGTAAAGTCTTCGCTTGCAAAGCCTACCCCATCAAAAATAGTAAGCTCGTTGTTACTTGTACGCCCAGGTGTTTGTTTATTAATTACTTTATGAAACTCTGTTACGGCAAAGGTTTCGCTCATTTGTTGTATTTCGCCCTCTATTCTGGTTTGCGGTTCGTACTCTACAAACACATTTGCGCGCGTTAATAATTTTGAATCAAGCTCTGTTTTACCAGGGCAATCGCCACCAATGGCATTTAAATGCACGCCCTGGGGGATCATATCGCTGGTTAAAATAGTGGCATTTTTTTTATCGGCTGTGCAGGTGGTAATAATGTTCGCGCCTTGTACGGCCTCTTCTGCGCTATTGCATAGAGTTACATTTAAACCGTAACCACTTAAGTTGTTGTAGGCTTTTTGTGAGGCGTTTTTATCAATATCGTATAAACGAATGTGAGTAATGCCTAATACGGCTCTAAAAGCTAATGCCTGAAACTCAGACTGTGCACCATTACCAATTAATGTAAGCGTTGTTGAGTGCTTAGGCGCTAAATACTTTGCCACAAGCGCCGATGTAGCCGCTGTACGTAAGGCTGTTAGTAAGCACATTTCGCTGATCATGACCGGATAGCCGCTATCAACATCCGACAAAATACCAAATGCGGCCACGGTTTGAAGTTCCTTAAAGGTGTTTTTTGGATGACCATTTACATATTTACAGCTAAACATTTTACCGTCGCTTACGGGCATAAGCTCTATTACGCCATCAGGAGAGTGCGCCGCATAACGTGGCGATTTATCAAATTCTTCCCAGCGAGCAAAGTCGTGTTCTAATCTTTGAGTAAGCTCAAGCAATACGTTTTCTATTCCGACTTTATTTATAAGTTTGGCCATTGCCTGTACGCTAACGAATGGAACACCTTGTTTAGGTTGTGCGATAAAATGACTCATAAATACCTCTTTAATGACTAAATAAATTAATTGAAATAAGTTTATAGGCCAGAGGTGTTACTTAAAATGCCAAAAGTTTATACAAATAATAGTATTTTTTAGCAAATTGCTATGCAATAAAGTACAAATTTAGTAATTTGTAATAAACACATAACCCAAGGCGTTTTATGACCCCTTACATTTACGACTCATTAGATAACGCATTAATAGCCGAATTACGAAAAGATGGCCGCGCTTCTATTTCAGCCCTAGCCGATGTTTTAAAGGTGTCGCGCGGGACAGTGCAAAACCGCTTAGACCGTTTAGTCTCATCGGGCGCTATATTAGGCTTTACGGTGCGTGTACACGAACACATAGAAACCGAAGCTGTAAGAGCAATAATGATGGTGGAAGTGGTGGGTAAATCTACATCGCAGGTAATTAAAACCATGCGCGGCATACCAGAGCTAACAAAGTTACATACAACCAATGGCGCTTGGGATTTAGTGGCTGAAATACAGGCGGCAAATTTAGGTGAGTTTGATGGTGTACTCAGGCAAGTACGCGAAATAGAAGGCATTTTAAATAGCGAAACCAGTATATTATTGTCATCTACTTAGGTTTATTAACGCCATGTTTTACTTAAAGTATGTTAGGCAATACTCGGTTTATGTATTAGGTATTGGAGTAGGCAATGAATAAGCTTTCTATTCGGTATTATTCGCAAGATATAAAGCGCCACCAGCACAATTACCATCAACTCGTTTTACCCCTACACGGGGAAATTTTTATAACGTTAAATAATGACTATAAAACAACGGTGAGTACGGGCAGTTGTATCGTTATAGAGAAAAACGTAGTGCATGCCTTTACGGCCGATGAAGCCGCGCGTTTTATTGTGGCAGATTTAGACGCGCTCCCTGAAAACCTTATTAACCTTTTATGCCCTAAAATTTCAATAGATAGCCGTTTATTAAGTTACTTACAGTTTATAGAGCAGCAACTGCTCGTTGTTAGCGATGAAAAGCTTACTAATTCAACTTTTGATTTATTTTACTTATTACTTTGTGAGCAAAGCAGCCACAGTAATATTGATAAACGAATAGATAATGTAATAACCACTGTTAAGCAAAATTTAGCCTACCCCTATACGTTAAAAGAGCTGGCCGATATAGCCTGTTTAAGCGTTACACAATTTAAAACTGTGTTTAAAAAAAGTACCACTATGAGTGCGCTGCAATATTTAACTATGTTGCGAATGCAGCACGCGCGCGCCCTTTTAACCCATTCAGACTTACCCATTGCTTTAGTAGGCGAGCGCATTGGTTATAACGATGCCTCTGCGTTTAGCCGCCGGTTTAATTTATATTTTGGGCAGCCACCTAAGGCGTTTGCAAAGCAGTAATATAGATAACCTAAACACAAGATAATAAAGCAAGCTCAGGCAGAGCGTAGGTTAAATAGCGTCAGAGCAAACAATAACACCGTCTTTTTAGCATATTTTTAAAAACCTATATTGATACACTCAGTACATAGTATTTACGGAGGGTAATTAATGGCAACACACATAGGGTTTTTAGCAATATTTTCGTGGGGGCTTTTAGCATTACTGGGTAATTTAACCAAAGCGCTCCCGGCTTTTCAGTTACTTTTTATGTGCTTTGCACTTTCTTTTATTATTTTATTAGTAAAACGTTTTGCTACAAAACAGCCATTATTAACCCCTCCAAAGCTTTCTAAAAAACAAATTGTAATAGGTGTTACTGGCTTATTTGGTTTTCACTTTTGTTATTTTATGGCTTTAAAATACGGTCCTTTAATAGAGGTAAGCTTAATTGTGTACCTTTGGCCATTATTACTGGGTGTATTTGTGGCTACCCCTGGGTCTAAATTTAAAGCAATATTGGGCGGATTACTGGGGTTTTTAGGCACGCTTAGTTTAATTACCGATGGCAGTGGGTTATCTATCAATAGTGAATACTACTTAGGGTATTTTTTTGCAGGATGCTGCGCAGTACTGTGGTCTAGTTATTCTTATTTAATGTCGCAATTTAATAGCCATGTAGATGACATAGGCTGGCTTTCGCTTATTGTGGCTGTGCTTGCCCTTTGTGCACATTTTTATTTTGAAACAACCGTTATTAGTTTGTCTGTTTCACAATGGCTAGGCGCTATTTTATTAGGATTAGGCCCAGTGGGAGGTGCATTTTATTTATGGGATCATGGTTTAAAATTTGGTAACCGTTCGCTATTAGCCTCGTTGAGTTTTTTAACGCCGGTGCTTTCTACTTTTATTTTAATACTCGCCTCGCAGGCTCCCTTTAGTTGGTCAGTATTTATTGCTTTAGCACTTATTTTATTAGGCGCGGCGATTAGCAATAAAAAGCCATCGGTAAGTTTAAAAAAAGCAGAGCTTTAATTTTGCCACGGCACTTTACCAACGCTTAAACTTAAGTAGTAATTTAAGTTTAAGCGTTAATACACAGCTACATAGCGTAGCTGTGTGCGTAATCTACTATACGTGCGTTTTGGCTTTTTAAATAAGCGCGGCCTGCTTTTACACCTAGCTTATGATCAAAGCGTAAATCGTCGTTTGAGCTACCTAATAATTTACTGTGCAGCTTTTCGTCTGCAAAAATTTGTATAATTTCTACATCACTAGGCGGGTTGGCAATAAACGTTAGCTCGTCTAGGTATGCTTGCTCGTGTTGAATCAAGTAATCAAGTGTTTTTGGGCAGTAGCCTGATGCACATGCAAATGTTCTAAGCTTTTGAACCCATGCAGTTTGCGCCTGAAAATGCTCATCAACGGTTCTAATTACCACGATTTTTCGTGCGCCACGGTTATAAGCTTCGCGTACAGGCAGTGGCGCAGCTAAGCCGCCATCTAAATAAAAATCTTCACTCGATTGCTCTGCAGCTAAATGTGCTTCGTTTGCCGCTTTTGTACCTAACCAAGGAGTAAGTTTAACGCCTTGTTTATACAAAAAAGGTAACGCGCTCGATGCTTTTAACAAATCTCGCCATTGCTTACCCTCGCCTGTAGGTGAAAGGTAATAGGCTTTTCTGTCGCGTGCATTGGTTGCCGTTATAAGCAGCTCTCGCTCGCCTAAGCTGGTTTTTGCTGTTTTAAAATCAAGGGCTCTGTTTACTTCGGTGGTTTTTTCAAAGTACCAGTCTAAATCAACAATGTGCTTGCCCATTAAACCACGCCCTAGTTGAAAAAAGCGTTTGTTACGAGAAAGCCCTCTAATTAAGCGTTTAGCGTAACCTTTTTGACGTGCTAAATAGCTTGTTAAATTTTGCGAGCCGGCAGAGGTGCCAATAAATAAATCAAATGGGTCATAGTTTTGCTCTAACCATGCATCTAATACACCGGCTGTGAATATCCCTCGTTGTCCGCCACCTTCAGCTATCAGAGCAACTTTTGGCTGCGCTGTATGAGTAACTGAATTAGCCGATGCGGTTGTTAGAGCGTTCACGGTGTACCTTCCTTTAATTTAATGATGTTTGATTAATAACTACATTATAAAAAATAAAAGTGATGTCTTAAAATTGATTGTTTAAATCAGTTTGATTGAAAAAACAGAACGACAAATAATGCAAAATGGGCCTTATCCTTGGCAACCTAAATATGTTTAATTATCGAAAGCGTTTGTTCAGACATCACTTAAAGTTAATAAGTTTGTATTCACTTTTAATGATGTCTACATAGTAGCAAGGCTTGTGTGTACGCTTGCTTAACTAAACACTTCCTTTTTTAATTAATGCTTTATTTCCATTAAAATTTCTAGAGCTCGGTGGCGTTTTTCGCTGTCGTAAACATCGTTGGTAAATATAAACTCATCCACTTCTAGCTCTTTCGCTATCATTTGTAATTTATGTTTTATACTCACATGCCCGCCAACAACGCTTAAGCTTAAAAAGTTTTCTACGTGGGCGCGCTCTTGCTCACTCCATAAACCTTCCATACTCTCTACCGGTGGCTTTAGCCACAGCTCTTTGCCGCGTATTAATTCAAGCACGCGTTGTTTTGAGGTGGTAGAGAGGTACTGCGCTTCTTCATCGGTCTCTGCTGCTACCAGCGGTAAGGCAAGCATCACATAGGGTTTATCGAGTACATTTGAGGCTTTAAATTCTCGCTTATATAGTGCGATGGCATCGTGTACAAAACGCGGTGCAAAGTGCCCTGCAAATACATAAGGCAACCCTTTTTGCGCGGCCAATTGGGCGCTAAACAAACTTGAGCCTAATAACCAAAGCGGTACGTTTGTGTCCTCCCCCGGAATAGCACGTATAGGGTGTGTGCCATTGTATGGGCCTAATAATGTTTGCAGCTCTGTTACCTCGCCCGGGAAGTTTTCTGCGCGGCTCATATCATTATTTAGTGCACGGCTGGTTACTGGATCACTACCAGGGGCGCGGCCAAGGCCTAAATCTATTCGTCCAGGGTATAAACTCTCTAACGTACCAAATTGCTCAGCCACAACTAAGGGCGAATGGTTCGGCAACATTATTCCGCCAGAGCCAACCCGTATACGCTGAGTTTTACCTGCAATGTGACCTACTAATATTGAGGTGGCAGCACAAATTATACCGGGCATATTGTGATGCTCGGCTAGCCAAAAGCGATTAAACCCTAATTGGTCGGCGCGCTGGGCGTATTTGGTGGTTTTATTGAGCGTATGAGAAACGCTGTCCCCTTTGATCATGGGGGCAAGCTCTAATAACGAAAAGGGAATGGAAGATAACAAAATAGCAGCTCCTTAAAATGCATGCTAACAATAGGCTTCATCATCAGCATAAAACACTTAAATGGGCCTGCTATTTATTCAATTCAAGTTAGGTAACGGATAAAAGCAAAATAGCGTTAGGCTGTTTTGCTCTAAGGTATTCATGCAAGCTCAGGGCTTTGCTGGCGCTCTTTTTTATAACCCTCTGAGTCTACGCCTTTTTTCCAATAGCCAGAAGAAACTATATTACTGCGCGGTATATTACAATCCTGGGTAAGTAAGGTTTTTGCTTTACGTACTAACCCCGCCTCTAATGCCATAAATACAATAGGTGGCTCGTTTGTGTGTGGCAAATTGTTAAGCGCGCTGAGCATATCGGTATCTGGGGTATCTGTAATTAACCAATTAACATCGCGCTGCGTGTTTAAATCAATAATGTCTTGCTCTGTAGGGGCATGCACAAACGCGTCAATTTTTGCGCTGGTGGGTAACTGCTGCATGTACCCTTTTATTGCATTAACTGAGGTTAAATCGCCTAGTAATACGTAATGCGGATGCTGGTAATTATCAAGCTTTTTAGGACCTGGGCCCGCTATGCCAACCTCGTCACCTACTTTTGCAGTTATAGCCCAGTGCGTAGCAGGACCTTGGTGCATGTTTATTACAAAGTCGAGCGTTAACGCGCCCGTTGCACCATCAACGTCTCTTATTGTGTAAGAGCGCATACACGCGGTTTTTAAATTAAAATCAACCTTGCCATTTTGGGGAATAAGCACTTTTACATAGCTGCCAATATGCGCTTGCGTTAAATCCGAAAACTCATCTGAGCCTACAACAATGCGCTGTAAATGCGGTGTTATTTGTTCAGTACTTAGTACCGTAGCTTTGCGAACTTGTTTACCCATTTAAAATCACCTCGTTTAACAAAATAGTTAACTGCTTTTTAAAGCAAGCATTGCACAACGCCCCATTGGTTGATAAAATCAACTATAACAAACTAATTGATATTGTCAACCATTAGAGAGCTTATGAACACGCTTTTATCAAATACCCTATTTGAGCTGATGCAAAATTACCGCGTAACAATTCGCGAGGCTATTAACGCAGGCGACCTTGGTATTAATGCTATGCACGTGCGTTGTATACACATTATTGCCAGTACATCTAACTGTACCGCTAACGACATTGTGACTAAAACACAGCGCGACAAAGCCCAAATTGCCCGCTTAATTAAAGATCTTATTGCGTTAAACCTTATTAATAAGCAAGCAAGTGAGCACGACAAACGTTGCTTTATTTTGTCGCTCACCGAACAAGGCAATACATTATTTGATAAGTTATTAGCCTCTGAGCAGCAAATAAATGATCAAATGTGTAAAAACTTAAACCCGCAGCAAATCAAAGACTTTTTAGATACCGCGCAACAAATGATCAAAAACATGGCGTGATCTGTCTTTCATTTCTTGGCATAACTTACACAAAACGCATATACTGTACACTTATACAGTATATGCGTTTTAGGTTGTGTTATGTTTGTTATTCCCGTTTATATAGAAGCCGGTGTGTGTGGGTTTGAATCGCCCGCGGCGCAATACGCCGAGCTCGGTGTTTCTCTTGATGAGCTATTAATAAAGCACCCCGACGCCACCTTTATTGGTATTGCCTCGGGTAATTCCATGCAAGAGGTGGGGATTTTTGAGGGCGACTTACTGCTTGTAGACCGTGCTGAGCAAGCCGATAACGGCGATGTTATTGTTGCTAACTTAAATGGCTTATTTGTGTGTAAGCTATTAGATAAAACCAATGCGCGGTTACTCTCTGCATCGCCTTTACATAAGCCGGTACAACTAACCTCAGCTGATGAGTTTCAGTTAGAGGGAGTGGTTACACTATCGATTAGAATGCACCGCCCAAGCCCTGAGCTATTAAAATGTACGCCTTAGTCGATGCCGTTGCATTTTATGCCAGTGCCGAAAAAGTGTTCGACCCCGCTATTCGCTCTAAACCTGTGGTGGTTTTAACTAATAACGATGGCTGCGTATGTGCGGTATGCCCGATAGCTCGGCGCTTAAACATTCCTAAATTTGGCCCTTACTTTAAAGTTAAGCACCTGCTTGAGCAACACAAGGTGGTTGTACGTTCGAGTAACTATGAGTTGTACGCCGATTTAAGCGCCAAAATGATGAACGTAATTGGCCGCTTTTGCGACACACAATACATATACAGTATTGATGAGTCGTTTTTGCACTTTACTGGCTACACACCCCTTATACAAAACTGGCACGAGTACGGGCATATAATAAGGCGCACCGTTTGGCGCGAAACTAAACTCCCTGTGGGTGTTGGTTTTGGCCCAACCCCTACTTTGGCAAAAGCCGCTAACCATGCAGCTAAAAAGCTAAGCGGGTTTGATGGGGTGGCCGTTATAAATAACGAGCAAAGCCGCCAAACAATTTTACAAAGAATGAGCTGCGCCGATGTATGGGGCATAGGTAAGCGCCTAGCTAAAAAGCTTAATATAATGAACATACATACCGCGTGGGATCTGGCACAGCAAAACCCTAAAACCATGCGCCGCGCGTTTAGTGTGGTGGTAGAGCGTACCGTAAGTGAGCTAAATGGTATTGCGTGCTTAACATGGGACGATGTACGCCAAGATAAGCGAGAAATATATTCTACTCGCAGCTTTGGTGAGCGGATCAGTGAGCCAACTGCACTTAAAACCGCCCTTATTAACCACGTAACCACGGTTGCCAGTAAACTACGAGGGCAGCGCTCATTAGCAAAACAGCTTTATATATTTGCCGCCACTGGCAAACACGAAGACCGCTATTGTAAAAAGTCGTTTATATATAAATTTGCCACCCCCACTAACGATACCTGCGTAATGGCCAATGCCGTATCAGAAGTATTTACTCATATTTACCAACCCGGTGTACGGTTTTATAAATGTGGTGTAGGCGCTTTAGAGCTTACCTCGGTGCAGTATCAGCAAACTGATTTATTTAACCAAAGTGCCGATAACCCTAAATTAATGCAGTGTCTTGATACAATAAACAACCGCTACGGAAAAGGCATACTCACCCTAGCCAGCAGCAAACTAAATCAAGGCTGGCATATGAACAGAGATTACTTATCGCCCCAATACACAACGCGCTGGCACGATATACCGCAAATTCATTGCAAGTAAGTTAATCAACTTGCCTTGCAAATGTGCACTCTACTGCGGGGGTATTCTGCGTATATTTGAGCGTTGTAACACTGGTAAACTTAATGCTTTGTCTGATGGTTTTTTCATTATTGGGGTCAATACAGCGGCTCATTTTTAAGCTGTTATCGACACCATCACTTTTGTATTTATACGAGCTAGTTACAAAACAAAAATTTGGCTTTTTAGTTGTACGGGTGCCGTTGTGTAAACTTTCAAACGCAATATGCTCGCCTAATTTAAAACCCGCGTCTGGGTAAACTGGGTTAATTAAACTCAACTGACTATCCACACACAGTGGGGAGTTAGCAGTTACCACCTGGTAATCACCAAGCATTGTTTTTAATAACGGTATAAAACGGCTTTTATTACTCGGCGTAACAGTTTTAGCAAAAAGTACATTACTTAGAAATAAACAGCTCATACATAATAAAATTTTACGATAACTCATTAAAATTCCAACTCATTACTAATAAAAATAGCATAACACACTCAACTCTATACTTACTTAAAATACATTTGGTTCATAAAAGAAAAAGCCCCTTGAATACATCAAGGGGCTTTTATCAATATAAGAATATATTTATTAGTAAGTGTTACTTAAAGCACTGCGCTCTTGTGTACACAACAGAAAATGCTAAAAGCAACAACATGAAGGCTAATGAACCACCGCCACTGCCCTTTTCACTACTTGTGCCAGATGCATTAGTGACAGTCACAGCTAAACTTTGCTCAGTCTCACCTTCACCATCAGATACAATAAGCTTGAAGCCCAGCTCTGTAGTTTGCGACACACTCGGCGCTGTAAACTTAAGTGTGCTGGAGTCAACATCGTTAAGCGTCACTTCTACACCCATTGTTTGAACCCACTTAAAAGAAAGCTCTGAGGATTCTTTATCGGTTGCAGACGCTGTCACTGAAACTTCCTGACCTTCTTTAACCGAAACCGCAGATGTACTTAATTCTACACTTGGTAGCTGATTAACATGTAAAAAGCTAACGGTGTATACTTGCGTAAATTGCTCATAGCCATCTGATATCACTAACGTAATATCCGCATCAACCGTTTGCTCAAGCTCACCCACGGTAAGTACCGCTTTACCTTGAGTATCCTCAGCTGTAATGGATAACTGAGGGTGTTCAACACGCCATTCGTAAGATAACGTATCTCCATCAGGGTCAGTAGAGCCAGAAGCATCAAGCTCAATAGTAGCAAGCTCTTCTATTGTGGCCGGCATATCTACATCTAATACTGGCGCCTGATTTAGACTCTCCTGCGCTAGTTTTGCCACAACTTCAATAACCCCATTAACCTCTCCATCAAGGTCGAATGCGCTACCATCTGCGACTGCAAAGCTAAAGCAGCGTGAACACACTTGCTCATATACATTACCTGATAATACAGTGGCCGACTGCCAACCAGCAGCGGTTAGTACTCTTACTTGCATATCTGAGCTTAAAATTGCATTTACATACTCAGGTAGTGCAATTTCTGCGGTGCTTGATGAATTAGATAACGTAACACGAAGGTTAATTACATCACTTTTAGCTTGGAAGTGAGGTTCTATTATATCTAAATCTGAGAAATAAGTGCTTAGTGCTTGTTCAGAAATAGACATATCAGCAATATAACCCGCTGCTAGAGCCTCTTTAATGCTACCTACAGCTAAGTGATTAAACTCATCAATACTGTGAGCACTATCACCTGAAGCTAAGATAGCTGTATTAGTAGTAGAAGTGCTATCTAGGTAATCAGCAATACCATCTTTATCACTATCACCTACCCCTTCCTCAATATCAGGTATACCGTCGCCATCAGTATCTAGCTCAGGGTCATCAAATATAACGCTATCAACAATACGTAAACTAGTTTGCTTAGTTGCTAGTAGTTCATCACCTTGTTTTACACGTAAAGTTAAATCTATATTATTGGTTTGCTCAGAAAGATTTGCGCTAAATGAAACATCCCACTGTGAATCAGCTGTTTTATAAATGTAAAAATCAACACCTGCGGGGCCAATAAGCTCAAGTGATACATCACTACCTGTACTAGGTAAATTTACTAACTTAATTGTGGCATTAAAGTCAGGTAAAGAACGCTGAATAGTTTTATTAACTGCTTTACCATTTTGATAAAAATCAGTAATAAACTGCGCCTGTGCCGCTTCACTTAAGTACACTAGCTGGCTGTTATCATTTTTGTCTATAAACGCATTACCATTAGATAGGACACTAATACTTGCTGCGCTACCTACAAATTCTCGCTCTAACTCAAGCTTAATAGGTCCATACTGATTAGTAGTAAAATACTGGGTGCTATTATTAGCTTGTAAATGAAAGCTAGAGTAACCATATGGGTTAGCGCCGCTAATAAAAACATCTACAAGCACATTACCATTTTGATACACATACGTAGTAGGCTGAATACTGATTTCAGGGAAAATCATAGCCCTTACGTCGCCTGATACATGATTTCCAGCTTCATCAACAGCAGATACAGGAATAGATACATCGCCCGTTCTAAATACAAAGCTATCATCAATTTCCAGAAGCGTTATAGCTGAAACACTATCGTAAATAACACGACTATCTAAAAGTGCATTTTTTATAGCCGTGATCGTGCTGCCATAAACACTAAAAGTATACGGTTGGATAATCGGGGCAGTTGTATCAACAAGTGTGACTGTTTGTATAGCCGATGTTTCGTTACCAACATTATCTCGTGCAATCCATGTAATCTGGTGCTCACCAAGGGGTAAGTAAGACCCTGCGCTTGTGTATACTTGAGGCTCTAAATGGCCGTTATCTCTAGCCTCTGGAGTATATAGACCGGTAATATTAGTATTTTGTGAAGTCGCTTCAAGCGTAATCGGCTCAAGACTCGATATAAACTCAGGCGGACTATTTTCACCGCGGCTTACATCATCTGGGTGGCTATCTTCACTGTCTTGAACACCATCACCATCTGAATCTGAGCTAAGCGGATTACCCGAAAGTTGATACTCTTGTAAATTAGTCAAACCATCATAGTCGGCGTCATAATTAGCGTCGTAGGGTTCTAAAGCATTTAGCCCATATTCAACTTCCCAAAAATCAGGAATACCGTCCGAATCATAGTCGCTGGTGAGGTCTATATCTGCAGACCAGGTAATGTTATCAACTGATAACGGTTGCTGCTGAAGGTATAAGTCCTCATATTTAACTTTAATAATGTTAAAACCATCATCTACCGGTAACAATAAACGAGACTGGCTACCACGATTTACATCTATAGGGCTACCATTTAAGCTTATTTGCAGCGCTGGAGAGTCATAAACCAAATAGTCTAAATTAATAAAACCGGCTTCAAATAACCCCGCAATGGCAAACCCCCCAACCTTGCTAGTAGGCGTTAATGCTAAGCTAAGGCTTGCATCGCCCAAAGTTGACCAACTTGTATTAGCTTGCCAACCCCAAGAGTTAACGGCAAGTTCGGTAAACTTAGTCGGAAGAAGGCCATCTTCAAAGCTTTCATTTAATTGCGTAAAAGATTGCACTAATGATGAAGCATCGTTGGCTAGACTCTGAGAGTAAAACTCCTGAATATTTGTATAACCATCTTCATCGTAATCTAAATTAGCATCTGCAGCATCTAAAGGTAAAAGATCATTACTTACCTCATAGCCATCACTTAGTTCATCACCATCTGTATCTGCTGAGGTTGGATTTGTTCCTAGGTTAAATTCTTCTAGGGCTGAAAGACCGTCAGTATCAGCATCAGATGCAGCATCACTTGCATCAAGGCGATTTAATCCATTAACTAATTCCCAGTAATCTGGCAGTTGATCGTTATCAGTATCTGTTAAATCAGTTGGAGAAAATAAAGCAAAGTTATCAAGCCATACAGTATCGGCACCGAATGAGACAGAACCGTCTTTATAATATTTAAATTCAATATTATGAAGCCCTTCGCTTAGGTTAAGCACAATAGACGTTGCTTCTGTGGTATTTGAATTACCTCGGTCATTACGCTCAAAAACGGGTTGTCCATCAATAGTAATACTTAAAAAATCGCAGCAAGACTCTGATTCAATTTTATAATCGAATGCTAATACACTCTCTTCAAATAAACCTGTTACGGTGAAGCTACTAAACTGTGAATGACTAATAACGCCTGAGCGAATACTTTGTATACCGTCGGTCGCAAAATCATTCGTAATAAACCAAGGAGCACTAGAACCTTCGGCTTCAACCATCCAACTAGGTAGTGCAGAGCCTTCAAAGGAGGTAGTGAGGTTTAAAGCAACAGGGAAAGAAGTATCTGACTGCGGATCAGTGTTTGCTAAATACTCGGTTAGATTTGAAAATCCATCATTATCTGCATCTTCTGCTGCATCAGACGAGCTGGTTAAATCTAAACTATTATTGTACTCCCAGCCATCAGGGATAGTATCACCATCTGTATCAGGGTTATTTGGTAAACCCGCGTTTAAAAACTCTAAAAGGTTAGATAAGCCATCCGCGTCAGCATCAAGTGATGCATCTTCACTATTATTTATATCAAGACCATGCTGTAATTCCCAAGAATCAGACATACCGTCATTATCAGCATCAGGAAAATTAGGCCCTATATATAAATTATCTATATATACAGCATCTGCAGGAGTAGAAACGGACATATCTTTAGAATAAGTAAACTTAACAGTATTTAGCCCAGCAGGAACTTGGAAAGACGCCGCTTTCCACTGGCTTATGCCTGACTCATCTAAAACAACTGAACCATTAATATAAACAGTAAAATAGTCATAACCTACTTCAGTGTCTAATGCGTAGTTAAAGTTTACATAGCCTTGCTCGCTATTTAAAAAGCTAAACTCAACACTGGTTGATTGGTTGTCTGTAATGTCGTTATTAGTCAACACAAAGCCAGAATTTTCATTAATTTGAGTTGTTACCCAAGGCGTTTGTAAATTTGACGAAATAAGCAAATCTGGAACAGCTGCATCATCGAAGTCAAAGGTTGTTTCAGGAAAAACGACCGGCTCAGAGCTTGCGTCTGAAGGGTCACTGTTACCAAAGAACTCGATTACATTACTCCAGGTGTCTGAGTCTAAATCAAGTTGAGCATCATCTGCATTTAATGGGTTTAATGAAAACGAAACTTCCCAGCCATCAGGCATGCGGTCAAAGTCAGAGTCTGCATTGTTAGGTTCAGTAAGGTATACATTAACTTCATCATAATCTGATAGATCATCTGAGTCGGTATCCGTTGCATTAGGGAAAGTATTCGCTAAGTATTCTTCAAGGTTTGTTAAACCATCTTGGTCTAAATCAAGTCCAGCGTCATCAGCATTACTAGGATCTAATCCGTAAAACAGCTCCCAGTTATCATCCATTAAGTCGGCATCGGCATCTATAAACTGAATGTTATCGCAAGTAACGCCTACTTCATTAAATGCTGCAATGACATCGTTAGCTTCATACCTTAAATCAATAGCAGAATTTATAGCACCACAGGCTCCATCAATAAAATCACTAGAGTTAACCCAATAGTTTTGATTTGCAAAAAGCATTATCTCGAACGCTTTTTTAGGGTCCCAACCATCAGTGTTCGAAAGTAGGAAGAAAGCACGATTAAAAACACCACTACTAAAGTGAACATCCATACCTGAGTAATATTCACTTGCGTGATCAATCGAAAGCCCATCTAATGATGGCGTTTCAAAATAACGAAGTGCGGGGCTAGTTTTCGAAATATCAGCGCCAGATAACCAATCAGTCTCTGCGCGTAAAAAATACTCGGCTGTTTCACCCGCCATATCAGAAAAAGATTCGTTTATACCACCAGATTGTTCTGCATAAATTAAATTAGAGTTTTGACTAGTAAAACCATGGCTTACCTCATGAGATACAATATCAAGTGAAACCAACGGGTAAAACCTATCAGCGCCATCGCCAAAGGTCATGGCCTGACCATTCCACGTTGCATTTTCCCAGTTGTTACCACTGTGAACACGCATCAACAGTTGAAAAGTAAGCGGAGCCGTGTTGTACCACTGTTGATACATATCAAACACCGCAGTACCAAATGCATGGGCATCATTTAGTGGGGAGTAAGCTCCATTTACTTCTTTGTAGGTATTCCTATCACAGGCAAAAGAGTAAGCTTCACTTGGCTCAAAACCCGACTCCATGGTGACAGTTTTAACTTTCTCGTTTTCTAAAAAACACATCTCACCACGCTGCGTCACATCCAGTGCTTCAACGTCAGTGCCGTATTCATACTGCCCTGTTTTTGTATTACCGCCAGGGCCTGTACCCTGGGCACTTTTAATATTATTCCACTGTTTAAATACACTGTAATCAGATTCGCTTACTAAACCTATTGGCTTTTTTTCAACACCATTTTCAAATACATTTAATTCAATTAAGCGAACAAAATGTGCGACTCCGTTATCAATATAAACATAACGTTGGTTGTTTAATACTTGATAAGCGGTAAATTCATCAAGTTTAGCGTTTACTAAAATAGATTTAACCGCAGAAAATTCGTCAAACTGATTATTAGCCGTTTTATTTAAAGATATAGCATCGATATTTTTCGCAAAAAAACCACTTATGTGTTGATTGCTAGATTGCACTCGTATTTGCTGCCCCCAAATAGGCACACCTGCAAAAAACTGCTGCATCTTTTTAGCTGATGACCGAGTTTGTTTTGCATTTAAGGCTTGAGGCCTATCTAACTCAATAAAGTAAGAATGGGTGGATGCATGATTAGTTAAACCTACGCTTTGATTTAAAAGTAAGTTAACTTCTGATAAAGATGATTTGTTTACTCGTTGCGAAACCGCCGCGTGTGCACTTAGCGAATTTAAAAAGCAAAACGCTATCAATCCTGATGAGAGTGTTTTATACATAACATTCCTATGTCGTATATTGTTATATTCAGTGTTTGTTCATTTAAAAACACATTAATGTAACATAACTATTAACATAGAGTCATTTGAAAAAGTGAATAAATGGGTACGATTGTGAACAACTGTGAAAGGAAAATTCAAGATGGTGGCATTAAATGCAACCATCTTGAATGTTAATAACGTTGAGTACTACTGCCAGTATTTTGCAAATAATTGCGGATAGCTTTGTTTTAAAAACTTGGGTTTGTCTTTAAAGCGTTTACCTGCAGGTTGCTCGCCTGAGGGTACAAAAGGTAATTCGTCGTCGTTACGCTCTTCAAATAATAAACCGGCTATTAAGTCGTATTCATCAATATAAGGGTAAGGTTGCTCATTTAAATAATACACAGGGGAGCACTGTGCAAGTGAGTCGGCATTGCTTAATGCGTTATTAAATACCGTCTCCCCGCGGGAGATGAGCCAGCACCTAAATTCGCTAAAACCGTATTCGTCGTTACAGCCAGCCATAACAAATGCAGCACCAAATAAATCCCAGGTAAAACATTTGCGCATGTGAATACCAAAAAATTTATCAAAAGCAATGAGCTGCTCGTCGGTTAACTCGCTCAATTTAGCTTTTAAGTTGTCGCTTACGCTTTGTGGGTCGAGCCCTAACTCAGGCGTGGTCACTAAATCCCAAAATTCCTGCTCTGTTAACGCTGTCATTATAAAATCTCTTTTACTCGGCCGACTTGACCATCTTCTAGGCGTACTTTAATACCATGCGGGTGATTAGGTGATTTAGTTAATAAACGCTCAACTACACCTTGCGTTAATGTGCCGCTGCGTTGATCTTCTTTTAATACAATATTTACGGTTGTACCTGGTGTGATTTGCGAGCGCGATGGAACAGCCATGCTTTACATCCTAAAAATAATTTTGGTAATTATAACGTCCATAGCTAGGCAAACCAATGTTAATCAACTAAAAACGCTATTTGCTTAGCCGCTACCGGTAAGTTTATTTTGCTAAGCTCAGCGTGAATAATATCGACTAGCTGAGGAAAATGCGCTTCGGTGTCGTTATAGGCTATATCATCTTCAAAATAGCAGCTTATTTTTAGTGACTTTGCTTCATTTTTTAAATCAATGGTGTGTGTTAAATAAGCAAAACCATAATGAGTCGTTTTTATTTGTTCACAGGCGTTGGTGAGGGCTTGGCGTATTTGTTTATCACGCAATTTTTGTGTTTTAGTCATAAATTATTGTGTTTGTTCACTTTGCTGTTTTTTATACTCTTCAAAATTTTTATCTTGATTTTCAAGGCACTCGTAATATTCTTTATCGGCTTTATAATTACATTCATCTAAACGTGCTGATTGAATTTCGTGAAAGCGAGCGTCGGAGCTACACCCTGCAAGTACCGAAAATCCCACAAACAGCAATGCGCTTTTAGTTATTTGACTGATTAACATTAGAATTCCTTACACTTTCGTTATCGAAAGCAACAATATTATTGTATATTAGCGTCATAAAAACCTGACTTTGCATAGGACCCATAATTATGATGTCGCAGTTACAAAAGCTGTTTCAGCGTATAGACAAAAGCAAGATATTTCAATCATTTGTTATAGCTGTCATTGTTGTTTCTGCCCTCACCGTAGGTGCTCATACATATTCTCTTCACCCCACTGTAGAATTCATTCTAAATTGGATGGATGTAGGGATCACAGCTTTCTTTTTAATCGAGCTCATTATTCGCTTTATTGCAAGTAAAGGAATAAAAGACTTCTTTTCAAAGGGCTGGAATATATTCGATACCATTATTGTACTTGGCAGCTTATACCCAGCTGCAGGATCAACTATGTTACTTGCCCGATTGCTGCGTATATTTAGGGTACTGCGTTTAGTATCTATGATCCCAGAGCTGCGTTTGCTTGTAAATTCGTTGCTTAAAGCCATTCCGCAAATGGGCTATATAGCACTGCTTATGTTTGTTATTTTTTATATTTACGCAGCCATGGGCAGTATGATGTTTGCCGATATTAACCCGGTACTTTGGCAAGATGTATCCATTTCAATGTTAACGCTATTTAGGATAGCTACCTTTGAAGATTGGACCGACATTATGTACGAAACCATGGCGGTGTACGAGCTAAGCTGGATTTACTACCTCACGTTTATCTTTTTAACTGCGTTTGTGTTTTTAAACATGATGGTAGGTGCCATTTTAGAAGTAATGAGCGAGGAGCATCGTAATGCCCGTGAGCTAAAAGCGGATAATAACTCACTTCCTGCAACGCAAGGACAAGTGGTTGAACTACAAGCGCAAATAGCTGAGCTAAAAACGTTATTAAGTAAAACCTCAGATATTACCAACTCCAATAAATAGCTGATCTATTTTACTTGCTAAAACTTAAAAAGCCCTTTGTATTGAGTTAATACAAAGGGCTTTTAGTTACTCACCTTGTTGTTCTTGCGTGCTTTCAAACGAAATAACATTATCAACCTTCATTTTAAATGCTTCAAAAAACGCATTTTTTAATACCGAAACCACGGCTTCAAAAGTAGATACATCAGCGTTATCTAATTGCCCATCTATGGGCACCCGAGCAGCCACCAGCTTTGAATCATCGTTTTCTAATAGCGAGCTGAGTAAATCAATACTGCCTTCAAAAATAGCGGTAAATAGACCGTCATCATCTTTTTCTATATCTTCGCGCCACGAAAAAACACTTAAATCGTGCACACCCGCTTTTACATATCCATTTAAGTTATTATTGTTAGCGGCCAATTCCATTGCGCCATCTATTCCGCCGGCTTCAATGTCAAATGGGGTATACACTTTAAAAACAGTTTCGAGATTTTTAACCGAAAAACGCTGCACTTCAACATTAAAATCAAAATTAGCTTCATCACTAAAGGGGTCTAATTTACCATTTAAAGACAGCTTAGCTTCGCCCATTAGCTGCCCTTCTACTTTTAAACTCGTGACTAAGGTTTTAGAGAGGTTTTGTGCATTGGTAATATTGTTAATGTTAGCGTTTATATTTGATACGTAAGTAGGCTGCTCTCCTTCGCTGGTGGCGTTAACTAAGGTTACTTTACCATTGTCTATACGTAGCGTATCAATTGAAAAAGGCACGAGATCATTAGCAAGGCCTACCCAGGTGGTTTCATCTTTCACCTGTTGGTTTTGTTCAGCGGTAGTTGGGTCTTTATCGTAAATAACAATTTCTGGGCGGGTAAAAGCCATGTTGGTGACAAAATTACCGTTTAATAAAGCAGACCACGCAAGCGAAAAATCAAGTGTATCAATAGACAGTAACGGCTTAGGCACCTGCGTGGCATCTACCGCGTAAATTTCTACCTCATCAACAGCGTAAGCTCCTCGGTATAAGTACAAATCAACATCACCCACATGCCCTGTTATGCCTTGGGTTTGTTCAAGCTGCTGATTTACATAATATTGAACCGCATAAGGGGCTACTGCTCTGAGTAAAATTAACCCCAAGGCTGTAACTATTAAAGCATAAAACCATTTTTTGCGTGTATTTTTAAAAGTAGAAGCCATTATCTATCCTTATGTGAAGGCTTAGCATCTCGGCATAAGTAAAAAATACCTGCATAAGTGAATTAAGTACCCACAAAGCAGCTAAAACCGAGCGAATAAAGCTGTAATAGATTATTACGAGCAAAAGCTATACCAAAAAATGCAATGAGCCGAGTTAAGCAAGCTTAGTGAGCCTTTCGTATACTCATTAATTTTATGACTGCTCCAACAGAGCATAGGGGATGGCAATATTAATATTTATTACGTTTTTCCTAGGTATTAATGAAGCACAAACTTATATGCTTTATATACAGCGCGATCATATAGTGCTTTTATATACAGCGCGTTGCAGCACCATAGATAAAGCGTTGTAAATAGCAAAAACGAAAGCAAAACACGAAGGAAAAAATAAAGTAGCGTATGTAGTGCCGCTTAACTAAAAAAGGGGTTAGCAATACGCTAACCCCTTTTTAATATACACTTTTAAATGCAGAAATTATTCACCGTCTACAATGATGCGAAGCATACGACGAAGTGGCTCTGCAGCGCCCCATAACAGCTGATCGCCCACGGTAAATGCGCTAATGTATTTAGGACCCATGGCTAATTTACGAATACGACCAACAGGAATACTTAAAGTACCTGTTACTTTAACTGGGGTTAAGTCAGTCGCACTAATTTCGCGCTCATTAGGGATAACTTTAACCCACTCGTTATGCGAAGCTAAAATTTCTTCAATTTTTTCTATGCTAATGTCTTCACGTAATTTAATGGTCATCGCTTGGCTATGACAACGCATTGCACCAATACGTACACATAAACCATCAATTGGCACAGGCTGTTTAGAAGAGCCTAAAATTTTGTTCGCTTCAACCTGAGCTTTCCACTCTTCTTTAGATTGGCCACTTGGCATTGGTACGTCAATCCAAGGAATTAAGCTACCGGCTAGCGGCACGCCAAATTGGTCTTGTGGTAAATCGCTTGAAGCCATTTTTTCGCTCACTATTTTATCAATTTCTAAAATAGCTGAACTTGGGTTATCTAGTTGCTCGGCAACGCTTGAATGAATAGCGCCCATTTGTGCTATAAGCTCTTTCATATTACGAGCGCCGGCACCAGAGGCCGCTTGGTAAGTCATTGGGCTTACCCACTCAATTAGGTCTTGCTCAAACAAACCACCTAAAGCAAGTAGCATTAACGATACGGTACAGTTACCGCCTACAAAAGTTTTTACGCCTTGCTCTAAACCTTGTTCAATGACATCTTTATTTACAGGGTCAAGTACAATAATGCTGTCATCAACCATACGAAGGGCAGAAGCTGCATCAATCCAGTAACCATCCCAACCCGATTCGCGTAATTTAGGGTAAACCGCTTTGGTATAATCACCACCTTGACAGGTAACAATAATATCCATTTTAGCAAGTTCATTTACATCACTTGCATCTAATAACGGTTTTGCGTCGCCAGCAATATCAGGGCCGAGTTGCCCAGCTTGTGAGGTGGTGAAAAAGGTGGTGTCGATATGTGCAAAATCACTTTGCTGTTGCATACGTTCTAATAACACAGAGCCAACCATGCCACGCCAACCGACCAATCCTACTTTTTTCATTGTTTTTTCCACTGTTTGATTCATAAAAGATGCCTTAATACATTAAAAATTAAAATTCATTGCGTGAGAATTAATTTTTATTAAAACCAATCATATTAAGTTATTAATCATTTATAGCGGCAAATTAATAGCGAGATAACAAGCCATAAATTTTTATATGTAGCTGTTCTGCATCAAAAATTTATTACGCCGTTCGCGCTTTATTTAGCACACTAGAATGACTAGTTATTTAAGTTGATTAGTATAAAGCTAACCTAACACCCCAAGCGCCCTAAAACTAGTGAATAAAGCGAAACTTAAATATTTTTCATAGTCATAAAAAAGCCCTGTATTAAATACAGGGCTAATCGGTAGTTAGGTTTTATTATATCCCCCTTCCTTGGGAAGAAAATTAAAACTCGTAGCTGTAACTTAAATCAAACGTTACACCTTGCTCTTTTGAGCGCACTATAATGTCTGATTGTGTTACCTCTTGATCTTCGTCGAGTAAGTTTTTAACTTTAAACTTAATCTTAGAATTAAAGTCAGGGTAATAAGTATAAACTAAATCAAGTGAGTGAAATGGTTGCTCATACGCGTCATCTCTATTAGCAACACCCGCTGCTAAAATTCGCTCACCAAATACGTTATAAACTAATGAACTGCTGTGCATGCCATCTAACGAATCGTAGTTTAATTGTAAATTAACTACATACTCAGAGTGGCCTGTCATACGTTTTTTAGGATTAGTTAATGTCCCAGCAAGTGCTGGGTCAATAGACGCTTCAGAATCACTTAATGTGATATTACCGCTAGTAAATAGGCCTTCACTTACAAATGTTAAGTCTTGTAGCCATTCAGCTTCAATACCATAAACTTCTGCTGTTTCACCATTTATAAACGATGCTGAGTAATCTTCATCACCAATGTTTAAAACCGTTTCGATTGGCGCAGTAATATCTTTATAAAACGCCGCTACGCTAAATGAATTACCGGCTTGTCCGTAATATTCATAACGTAAGTCGTAGTTTTTAATTGGGCTACTTTTAATCCCCGTACGACCAAACGTTCTAATGTCGGTCAAAGGGTCATAATACGTAACAGGCACTACTTCACGAAAATCAGGGCGTACCACTGTTTCACCATAACCTAAGCGCACCTGGTAATCATCGCCACCTACATAGGTAACAGACAGTGCCGGGTACCAATCATCGGTAATCACAGAGCCTGCTTGAATTTTATCTGGATCGTAAAAGGTATTTAAATCGTCTTCATCAAAAATAAGGCTCGATGTACCGATAGAAGATTGTTTAAATTCTTCATAACGAATACCACCGCTTATTCTTATCCATTGATCATAAAACACATCGAAAGACGCATAACCTGCATCCACCTTTTGCGCAGCAATGTAATCATCGGCATCAGGGGCTGTTGGCTCATTAAAGTCAATTAACACAGCGTTATTATCAATAAAGTCGTCAGTTAAAAAACCACTATTATTAAGCGCATCAGTGCTACCGTCGTTTATTGAAATACCTGAGCCACCACTGTTGTTTATAGCAAAGCTTGAGGTATTAAATATTCGGGCTCTGTCAGAAAAATCGTAACCAACTTTAAACTCAACTTCCATAGACTCAAAGCTAAGCGGCAGCGTCAAGTTACCACCGTACGATTTAACACGCTCTTCCATATTGGTGTATGACATAATTACACGGTTATCATCCCCTGTAATAGTTGAGCCGGCATAGCTGCCATCACTATTATAAGTGTCACGAAACTCAAAGTCGGCACTAGTAGGTATATCAGTCGTTGCTTTAGCTTCGGTGTACTGCCAATCGGCACCAATACCAAAATAATCTAAAAAGGTATGTTGGCCCATAACTTGAGTAATGTTTAATTGGCGTTCTTCGTAATTAAACTCATGATTACGGTTTGCAATCCCATCACCCGCAATACTAAACGTAGAACTCCCCGCAGGGCTTTGCGAAATAGCAATTTCAGACTCATCTTCATTATCAATAATGTAAAGCTGTTGAGCAGAAATACTGTGCGTACCTAAACGGTATGACAAGCTCAATGAACCGTTATAACTTTCGGTTTCAGTTGTCACTTGCGAATTTTTGACTGTGTTGTAACACGAGTTACTCACATCTTCACTGGTCGCTAACGACGTTGTACAATCAACATTGCCTTCTTCGTTTTCTAAATCTTGGGTGATAACTGAGCTAAAACGTTCTTCAAAATCCCATTCGTTTTTGTAAGCACCTGCCAGTAAAAACCCAACCTTGCCACCAAAATAGCTCTCTTCAAAACTATCACCATAATGGGCTTTAATATTATAACGCGGGTCTAACGACTCTTCTTTTAACTCATAATCGCGAGGAAGCGACTTTAAAAGTGCGTTATTAACAGCGGTTGCTTGTTCTGCACGCGTTAAATCGCCATCTTCAAAGCCTTCACTACTAACAATATTGCCAATACTAAAATCACCACGGTATGTTGAAATAGCCTGTGATAACTCACTTGGAATGCCACTTTCGTTACGATTGTAGGTAAAGCCATTACTTGATGCCGTATCGTAACCTGCACCCACTTCAATGCTTGCTGTAAATTCACTCGGTGCGGTTTTAGTTCTAATATCTATATTACCGCCACCAAACGCTGCTGGCATGTCTGGAGAGTAAGCTTTTTGAACGGCCATACTTTCAATTATACTTGCAGGGAAAATATCCAGCGGAATAACGTTACGGGTTAAATCTGGGCTTGGGATGTAAGCGCCATTTAAACGCGCACTAGAGTAACGCTCACCAAGGCCCCTAACGTAAATAAACTTACCATCAACAAGCGTTAGGCCTGTCACTCGACGAAGCGCAGATGCTGCATCGCTGTCGCCCGTGCGTGATAATTGTTCAGAGCCTAAAATATCGGCAACAAAGGCTTGGTTTTTACGTTCTTCTACAACTGCCGCAGCGCTCCCTTGTAAACGCGTACCTACAGCAACAACTTCTTCTATTTCTTGTTCGTTTGTTAACTGTTCATCGGCTTGTGCAGCAATTAAGCTAGTCGAATGAGCGACTAAACCTAAACCAATTGCCCAGGTAATTTGATTGAGTCTATGCTTTTTAGACATGAGATAATCCTAATCAGGTTATACAAAAGAGGCGCCTGACGCTTAAATAACAAGCCACAAGGCGCCTTTAATCAGAGGTTATAATGGTGTGCTATTTAGTCAGCATTTGCTGCTGTAACAGCCGCTTCAACCCATTTATACCAGCTAGAGTCTGTATCCTGATCCGATACCGCACCAATGTAGTTTACGCTTTCAAAAAATGAATCGCTTGTGCTTAAGTCTGTTGCAGTAACCGTTACTTCTGCAGCTGCTGTGTTCGTTGCAAAACCGTTATCTGCAAGTACGGCAACATCATCAGTTAAGATTTGGTTAGCACCGTCATTTTCAAACCACGCTGTTTTTGTTTGACCTTCTAATGGGCCGCTTGCAAACGTATCTGTATCTGTAAAGTTTGCAGAACACGCCATTACAGAGCTTGTGAAAGAGATTTTATCTGCTTGTGCTTCACCGTCGCCTGAGAACTCAATACATTGCGTGTTAGTTGCGTTTTGCTTAACGATAACAGTGTTGTAAATGCTTGAATTAAATTGGTCATCAAACTTGTAAGCTTGTGAAGGGTCGTCATCACGTACCGAGTTACCATCGGTAGTTACAACCGTTACATTGGCAACCGTTGGGTTAGATGGAGACACTTGCTCAGTAGAAGAACCTTTAACACCATCAGACTCAAAGCCATTGTTACCCATGTTAACAACAGTGCCGTCATTTAGTGTCACAGTACCGTGTTGAATAAATAAGTACTGAGCTTTACCTTGCCAACCTGCGTCAAAGTCAAACGAATCATCTTGAGTATCTGTTACCGCTACGTGTTTAAGCGTTGTAGCACCACCAAAAATTTCAATACCGTCATCAAAACCTTGGTGAATGTGTAGGTAATCAAACTCAGAACCAGAGCCAACTGCATTTAGTGTTAGTGAATTCAAATCATCGCCTTCACCACCAACGCGAGGGCCTGAACCTGCGTACCAAATTTTAGCCCATTTAATATTACCGCTAGAGTCTGCATTATCGTTACCACCAAAGTAGCTTGTAATACCTTCAGAGGCTACGTTACACGTACCACCGTCACGCTCTGCATCAGTACATTGGTCAGTAATGCCGTTACCATTAATAATGATGCCGCCCCAATCTGCGTAGCGTGCGCCTTCGCCTGCTGTATCAAAACGGTCAAACGCGTTTGCAGAAGTAAATACAACCGGCTTTTCTTCAGTACCTACTGCTTGAATTTTTGCACCACGTGCAATACGTACAATTGCTTCACCTGAGCCAAATGCTAAAACGGCACCTGGTTCAACAGTCATTGTTGGACCATTTGCTGGTACTTCAAAGCCATCTACTGTGCTGCCGTCTTCGCCAATTTGTAATGCATCTTCAAAAACGTGAACACCGCCATCAGGTAGCTCAGCGAAAGTAATGTTACTTGTGATAGAAATTGTTTTGCTTGCAAACGAGTCGTTGTATAAACAATCAATGCCACTTACTACGCCTGTTACCGTACCTGCATCTGATTCGTAGCTTGCACAAACAGCTTCTTCTTCAGTTGTTGAACCAGTTGTATTGTTTGAATTATTAACACTGTTATCTGTTGACGAGCTGTTATCGTTTACAGTAGGTGTAATTTCGATATCGCCGCCACAGCCAGCTAGTGTCATTGCAGTTGCTACTAGGCTGACCTTAAATAAATCAGATAATTTCATTGTTCACTCCGTTAAAGTATTTAATTATTTTGTTAGTGCATTAAGTAAAAACTTAAGTCACTTTAAGGCACGATACTCATGCATTAAGGTGACCTGAGTTATCGGATGCAAATAAGATACTGTAGAGATATGACAAAGCAGTTACAGTTTAGTAACCATAAGATGACAATAGTAATTAATTTAAATTCAACAACTTAAACACTTTAACAACGAAAAAAACCGCCCTAAGGCGGTTTTGGTGTCGCGATTATGAAATAGGTAAACGCTTCTTTATTTGTAAAATAGCGTTAGGGTATAAAGTTAAAGTAACGCGGCTTTAAGTGTTTGCGCATGCACTTTTTCACGCTTAACATATTTAATCCACTGCTTTGCTAAACGTTGTGATTTATCATGCTTTTGGGCTTGTTCAAACGCTAAAATAGACGCATCAAAATTTTGCATATTGTACTGTGCCATACCTAGCGCAACGTAAGCGTTTGATTCAAAATCAAGGCCGCCTTTATCAAGCGCCTTACGCGCAGCATCAGCCGCTTCTTCGTATTGCTCAGTGTTAACAAACACTTCTGCTAGGCGTTGATCGTACTTACCATGCTCTGATAGGTCAGCCGCTTTTGCAAAGTAGCTAATCGATTTTTCATCTTCTTTAGCTTGAATCATGGCCTCTGCAATAAAGGCATAGTTTTTCGCTGATTTTTCTACAATGCCTTTTTCTATCGCATCACTCATTGTTTTAGCTGCTTTGTATGCCAGGCCGTTATAAAGGTAAGTTTGCGATAACTGTCGTAAATCAGACTTGGTTTTTAAAAAGCCTTGTTGATACGCCGCTTCGATTACTGCTAGTTGCTCTTTCTCTTTGCCGGTTTCTCCGTACATACCAGCTAGCTGAACCCAATACTCTGGTTTATTGTAAAGTTTAACCATGCGCTCAAGCACTGCCACTACTTTATCTGTTTGATTAAGTGAGTAATACATAGCGCGCTGTAGTACCAGCCAGTTTTCTTTAGGGGTTTTACCTTCGCTGTCGCTAAGAGCAATAACTTGATTAATGTACTCAAGCCCCTTTGGGTATTCTTTTAACTGGTAGTAAGTTTGCGCTCTAAGTAAGTAATACCCTTCTGTAATAGGTTTGGTATTTATTTCATCCCACTTATCTAAAAACGCGATAACTTTTTTATACTCGCCGTTGGCCATTGCAAGCTGCGCTAGGCTAAACGTGGTACTTAAACGTAATGATTCAGGAATAGCCTCCTCGGCTACCACTTTTTCAAACGAGGCAATGGCTTTTGGTAAATCATTTTCGTTGTAATAAATAAAGCCATAAAAGTTATGCATCATCGCAATTTCGTACGAGTTCATACTTGAAGCTCGCTCTTGAATGCTATCAAGTGCTTCAAGGCCGGCTTTTACATCGCCATCGTCAGCGAGCTTTTGCGCACGAGCAAGCTGGCTATAAACCTTTTCGCGCAGTGCAGGTACACGCTTTGTTTTTTGTTCTTGCTCTGCATGGGCAGTTGCTACGTTTAGCCCCGGCACAAGGCTTAGTGTACTTGGCACAACAATACTTGCACTGATCGCGGCAGTGCAAAATAATGCCAGTTTTAAATTTTTAGCTGTAGGTAGTAATTTCATAATCGCCTCGCTATTTCATCAAATTAAGATAAGTTAACCATTAATTTGGAAAGATATTTTGTTTTGAACACCCGCCACTTCAACGGCTTCACCATTTACTACGCGCGGTTTATATTTAAATTTAAGTGCGGCATCCATCGCTGCTCTATCAAACAGTGACTCAGGGACCGCTTTTACTACTTGCGGGTCACGTACAGTACCTTGCTTAGTTACTGTAAATTCAACAATTACATAGCCTTCAATACCACGCGACAAAGCACGACGCGGATACACTGGAGCTACTTTTACAATGGGTAGGTATTCACCATCACTTGTTTCAAGCGCTAAGCCACCCGCTAGGTCAACGTCGCTGCCTACATCCGCACCAAAATCAAAATTATTACTGGCCGCGTTTGCATCATTATTTTGCATTTGCGGCGACTCCATAGGCGGTGGTGGCTCTTTTGGTGTAGGTGGCTTTTGCGGTTTGCGCTCTTTCTTTTGTACCGTTTCTTCTTTTTTCAAACGTACAAAGTCTAAAACATTTCCTTTTACTGGCTCCGACATGGCACCTTCACCACCGGTGATCAGAGCCTGCATGCCTAAAAACAGCATAAAGGTCACTACACCCGCTACTATTAATGCTACTAAATATCGCAACATGGCTAACCCTTAAGACGCATCTTGTGCAGCAATCGAAACATCAAACGCACCTGCAGCACGCGACGCATCCATTACTTTGATTAACATATCAGTGGTGGCTTTTTTATCAGCTTGAATAACCACGCTCCCTTGTGGGTTTTCTGCTTTTAAACGTTCGATATTGGCTTGCACTGCACGTACATCGATTTGACGTTTATTAATCCAAATCTCGCCTGTATCAGAAATAGCCACTAAAATATTAGCGCGTTCTTTTTTAACCGCTGTTNCCGGCTTCTTTAACAAACGAGGCGGTAACGATGAAGAAAATAAGCATGATAAATACAACGTCTAACATAGGGGTCATGTTAATTTCTTCAGCTTCGTCTTCTTGTAATAGATTTCCTAACGGGGCTCTCATTTTATTCTCCTAGGATGAGCGACTCTATAAGCCGCTTATCAAAATGTTACTTAATGGTCTAAAACCATGCTGTCTTCAAGTAGTTCAACTTCGCGCTTGGCTCTGCGCTGTAAAAACGTAGAGGCAAATACACCCGAAAGTGCACCAACCATACCTGCCATGGTTGGAATAGTTGCTTTAGAAACACCTGATGCCATAGAGCGCGCACTACCCGTACCGGTAATTGCCATTACATCAAATACTTCAATCATTCCCGTTACTGTGCCTAACAGCCCAAGTAGCGGACACAATGCAACCATTACATTTATCAGTGCTAAGTTGGTGTCTAAACGCATTGAAGCACGTGAAATCATCGCCTGGCGTATTTGCTCAGCATTCCAGCTATTGCGCTCTGCACGGTTTTTCCACTGCGCTTTTACGTTTTGTTTGTAACTACGAAAACCTTTGAAAAAATAAATAAATCGCTCGAGTATCAATAACCACATCGCGAAGATTAACACCCCGATGACCAAGAGGACTTGGCCACCAGTGTCGAGAAAATCACGGATAGCATTGATTGAGTCAATCAATAGCACCATGGTTTATGCTCCCTTCTCGCTTCGCTGTGCGATAATACCTGCGCTTTGCTCTTGAATAGTAAGCAAAATATTTTTAGCGCGTGTATTAAGTAGGGTGTATAAAAATACCGTAGGAATTGCCACAACTAGGCCTAGCACCGTTGTTACCAATGCTTGCGAAATACCACCAGCCATTAGTTTAGGGTCACCTGTACCAAATAATGTTATTGCTTGGAAGGTGTTAATCATACCGGTTACTGTACCTAGTAAACCTAGCAATGGCGCCACCACCGAGATGATTTTAATAAGCGTTAAATTACGCGTTACTTTTGGCATTTCACGTAAAATAGCTTCGCTTAATTTAAGCTCTAATGTGTCGTGGGCAACATCAGGGAATTGATCTTTAACTTTCATTACGCGGCCAAGTGGGTTGTCATCGCGTGCTACATCATCTTTAAGTTGACGACGAATTTTACCGCCCATAATCAGTAATGAGAAAAAACGTTCAAGTGAGATAAGTAAAGCAATAACACCTACACCTAAAATAACGTAACCGACTGTGCCACCTTGGTGTACACGCTCTTCGGTATCTGGTGCTTGCACTAATAAACCTAAAATTGAGCCACCCGTTGGGTCAAGTGCAAACTGCACTACACCATTTTTTGCATTTTGTAACTCCTGTGCAGTTGCAGTAAAACGTGCGACAGGCTGGCGATTTAACTCGCTTAAGGTATTTGTTACTGGGTTAAATTCTAGGTATTTACCGTTAGAGATTAAGTTAAAAGCACCTACACGTACCACTTCTTGTTGTGTTTTTTCACCACCTTGTACAATTACATCGGTAGTAAAGCGGCTTACTTTACCTTGCTCTGTCATTTCGCGTTGTAGCTCAAACCATACTTTTTCAATATCTTCGATAGAGGCAAGCTTTGAAGTAGAGCCCATTTTTTGTGCTAGCTCATCCATAAATGTGCTACGACCCGCAATTTCAGCTGATACCACAGAGGTAGCGAACTTATTGCTAGAATCACCAGCAACTTGCTGAAGCACACCAAATAACTCTTTTAAAGAACCCATTCGTTTAGACAGTGTTTCTGTTAAGTTAGCAAGTTTAATTTCGTTTTCTTCAAACTGTGTTTCTAAGCGCTCAGACTCAGCAAGCATTTGATTACGTTTTGCTTGTGTGTTGTTAAGCATTTGCACTTGTTCGTTTTGGCGCGCCATAAATTCTTGTTCGCGTTGCTTGTTTTGCGCGCTTTGAGCCGATTTGCCTTCTTCAAGTGTTTTTAATAGTGAGTCTAAGTCCATAGGCTCAGCTGCCACACTAGCGCCTGCAAAGCTTAGGCTTGCAGCAAAAAGGGCCATTTTTGTCATTTGAGTAAACAGTTTCATCTTCAACCTCTTATTCTGCTGCGTGTACTGGCAGAGTTAACATATCTGGGGCAAGTTGCTTACGTGCGATACGTAAACCTTTGTTGATTTGGCTAATTGTTGAGTCTGGTAAAGTAACAAACGATTTTGTTTCTTCATCCCAGCTACCAGCTTGCTTACCATCACGTGTTAAATAAATAAGCTCTAAGCGGCCAATGCGTAAAAAGTCTACTTCACGCTCTTTACCGTCTACCGTTAGCAGTGAGGTGTAAGCTTCAATAGTGCGTCCATAATCAACTTCTACTTGGTATGCTTCTAATACGCGGCGGAATTTTTCGCTTGAGTTAATATCTGCACGGTCCATCATGGCGTTTAAAGAGCTAATACGCTTAGTGCGCTCTTCTTGCAAAAATGGCACATCAAGTGCTACAAATTGCTCAAGCCCTTCAATCATGCGCAGCATTAGTGGTGTGATCTGACGTTCAATAATAGAGACCTGATCCATTGAAAGGTTAAGTGACTCCATTTCTTCAATTTGGTTATTTAACTGTTTAGTTAATTGCGCGTTATAAACAGTTAAACCATCAATTTCTTTATTAAGGGTTTTAAACTGTTGAAGACGTCCTTGTATTGAATCAGCAATCTTGTCTATTTTTGTTTGTGATTGCGCAGCTGATTTATTTATTTCACTGCTTTTATCGATAACCTTTTCTAAATCATTGGCATGTACTGCAGCACTTGCTGCTACAATACCAGCTAAGATCAATGGTTTAACGCCTTTCATCGCATACACCTTTACTCGTTAATTAGCGGATTTGCTAGTTTGTTGTTTTAGCCTAAACTGACTTGTTTTAGGCTAAAGATTTTCAATGAGTGAAATTGTATAGATGAATAATGACAGGCATGTTGCGCAAAAAAGTCTATTTTGTTACAGCTGTAACATTTACGTCTTATATTGGGGTGTTTATATGCAAAGCGTGTATTAAAGCAGCAAATACACGCATTTTGGCTAGTTGTTAAGCTAATAAAGCGTTAATTGTGTTTAGTGTTTGCTGGTGATCGGTGTAATTTATTTTAATTGCAATGGCTTTATTATCAGTTATTAATACTAACGAAGGAAAGCCTTGTATTGGCAAACTTGCACTAAATGCTAACTCCTCGTGTAATTTTTGATTCAAAGCCTCTGAGCAAAGTTCCTCGCTAAACTGTTGTTTATCAAGGCCTATTTTTTCAGCCAAGGTAATTAGAGTACTTTCATCAGATGGGTTTTGAGCATGTAAATAATAAGCATGTTGAATTGCCTCTATCATTTGTGGCTCTTTATTATGCGCTCTGGCAATAATCGCCGCTCTGCAGGCTGGGTAAGTAGAGCGCCTTGGCTGACAAACCTGCCAAAAATCAAAATTAAACTGTGTGCCCAACATCGCACTAATTTTATACCACGTGCTTTGGAGCATGGCGCGTATATTTTCTGGCATGGGCTCTTGGCTATCTGGAGCAAGCCCCCCTACTTTGTATTCTATAGTCAGCTGCGAAGCTAATGCGGCTTTTAGTTTTAACCACGTCGGTTTATATCCCCAGCACCAACTGCACATAGGGTCGTGTACATATATAAGTTTAGTTTGAGTCATAGTGTTCCTGTGTGATTTGATACAACTTTGTTACGCCCTTGCTCTTTAGCTAGGTACAGGTATTCGTCTGCTTGTTTAAGTGCACGGCTGTAATGATCCACATCATCAACCTGTGCCACACCAATACTACAGGTAATAAATACCCGTTTATTATCGCTGGTTAAAATAGCTTGTTTTGCGACACATTGTCTAAAATCATCGGCTAATTTTGTAGCCACTGGGGCTGTTTCTTTAGGTAAAATCACCACAAACTCTTCGCCTCCATAACGGGCTTTAACTGCGGAGCTTGGAAATTGTGAATCAAGTAATTTGGTAAACTCTATCAATACTGTATCGCCAAAATCATGACCATAGGTGTCGTTTAGTCGTTTAAAATAATCTAAATCAAGTAATAAAATAGAAAACGGCAAGTAGTTTTCGGGCGTTTTAGCGGCTAATTTTAAAAAGTGAGCGGTGATGAAACGCCTGTTCGCGCCACCCGTTAACTGATCTGTATAGGCATCTTGCGTTTGCGCAAGGGTTATATCAGCAATTGCCAGGTGACTTTTATGCCTGAAATATTCACCTATAAACGAAAAAATAAACACCAGTGTAAAAGAGGCTAAAAAACGAGACTTTTCAATACCGCCATAGTTAACTTGGCCAAAATCAGGCCCGTATAAAATAACACTGCAGCACAATAATAAGCCTAAGCCAAGCCTGCAGCCATGCTTTACACCTAAAGAGGCAAAACACACTACAGGGTAAAACATTAGCCAATAAAGCGCAGTATTTTCTTTTCCGCCGGTATACGTAAGGGCCACACACATAATAAACACTATACACATACTTATAAGTGCAACCATTTCCAGCTTGGCTGTTTTTATAAAATAAAAAGTGCCGCTAATAAGGGTAATATTAACCGCTATTAACGACGTGGTAAGAATAGGCGAATACACCGTGTAGTTAAACACCACCAACATAGAGATAACAATAATAGCAATGGCTATCATGGTGAATAGTGAAAATGCTTGGCGCTGTTTATCCGAGCTATACACCTTATCTATGTTAATAAGGCTTAACCAACTTTGTCCTGTAACCGATTTTTTTGGCATATTTTAAACTCTAAACTTTTGAACCATTTGCTCTAAATCACTAAATTGTTGTTTAAGTTTAGTACATTCATTGAGGGTGTTTTTTAAATTTTCTTGGCTTTGTACCGATAACTCACTCATGCTTGTAATGTCTGCGTCGAGCACTTTAACAAGGTCGTTTTGCTCAACAGTGGCATTGGCAACACTATGATTAGCACTGCTAATTTGTTTTATTGACTCTATTATTTGGCCCATTAACACGCTCACACCTTCAGCGTGCTCTACGCTTTTTTCACTGTCTTGAATGCTTGTTTTCATCAGTTCTACCGCTTGGTTTGAGCCTCTTTGTAATTGCCCTACGGTATCTTCAATCTCTTGCGTTGATTGCTGAGTACGATGTGCTAATTGGCGTACCTCATCAGCCACAACAGCAAAACCGCGCCCAGCTTCGCCTGCTCTTGCAGCTTCAATTGCCGCATTTAAAGCAAGTAAGTTGGTTTGCTCGCTCACACCTTTAATCACCTCAAGCACTTGCCCAATACTAATTGTATGCGCGTTAAGGCTATTAATAGTGTGTTGCGCTTGTTCCATATTGGCTGATAACTGATGAATACTATTAACGCTGTGCAATAAGGTTTGCTGGTTTTGTGTTGAATGATCATCTGCATTTTTAGCAATTACAGAAGCGTCACTGGCGTTATTAGCAATAGCCATAGCCGATTGCGAAAAATTATTAACCGCCATGGCCACACTATCAGTACGTTTTGTTTGGTCATGGTGCATGGCTAATGAAGAATGTGTTTGCGACACCACGCTGGCTATTACGCTATCGAGTTGTTTAGTCGTTAATTTAACGTGTTCAATAGAGTGCTGAATTTTTTCAATAAAAACGTTAAACGAGTGACTAATTTGGCCAAACTCATCATTGTTTTCAACCTTTAAACGTTTGGTTAAATCGCCTTCGCCTTTTGCAATATCTTCTAGTGCATCATTTAGGCGCGCCATAGGTTGCATTAAGTAACGCAGTAAAAATTGCATAAACACAATAATGGCCACAATTCCCACTAACATATAAATAAGCGCGTTAACACCAAAGCGAGACACCTCTGCATAGGCTTGGTTTTTATTAATAACGACACCTAAATACCAGTCAACATTGTCTATGCCACGTATTTTAGTGAACGATATCAACTGCGGCTCAGCCGCTATATCATATTGTGTAAATGCGCTATTAAGCGCGGTAGATTGGCCAAATAATTCGGAGGTGTTTTTTAAATTAAGTTCGCTATTAGGATGGCTTAGCACTTGGCCATTTTTATCTACTAAAAAAGCATACCCTAACCCTAAAAAATCAATATCGTTAATTATTTCAGTCACTGCGTGCATGTCTATATCTGCACCCGCTACACCACTAAAGCGGCCATTGCTTTGAATGGGCACAACNGGCAGATATAGTCAGCTCGTTGGTGGTTACATCAATATACGGGGTGGTAAATGCGGTATAGCTTTTATTTTCAACTAACTTATACCAAGGGCGCGAGGTGGCATCAAAATCAGAAGGTAATACAATGCTTTGATCGTTAAGTATAAATAAACCACTTGGTTTACCTATATACGTATTTTTAAAGCCACCAGCGTATTTAGCAGTATTAAGCTGGGCAAGGGTTAACTGTTTTGGATCACTGTTTTTATGAGTTTGCGCAATCGATTTTACTATGGTGAGTTTAGCGTTAAGCCAGCTTGCAATGTTTTGTGAGGTAGATTCTGAATTTTGCTTAAGGACTAAATCGAGCTGCTGTTGCGTTTGGTTACGCATGGCGATGTAATTATTTATAGCAAATAAACCCAGTACAATAACCAGTACCATAGATGCTGCAATAGTCACTTTTGAGGTGAATTTAAGTGAGTTAAGCATGACTGCCCTTTTTTATTTTTTTGTTATTAATTATATTTTTAGCAAAAATTTAAAGGTATGTCGTCGTTAATGAGGTAGATAAGCAGGTTATGTACTTAAAATAAGAATAAAGAACCACCTCTATTCACTATACAGTTGTAAAAACCACTGCTTTTTAAAAAACAAACCCGCACTTGGAACGTTCCTATAAAATGCTAATAAAAAAGCGACTGAATACGTATTCAGTCGCTCTTTCATCGGGGGGTATTTACCACTTTTTAGCTAAACGAACCACGTTTAAGCCATACCAAGCAATAAATACATAACACACTAGCGGAACAAAAAAGCTTTGCTGAATATTAACAACATCAGCAATGTAACCTTGTAATAACGGCACCAAGGCACCCCCTACTATTGCCAAACACAACCAGCCAGAGCCTTTACTGGTTAATGAGCCTAAGCGCTCTATCGCTACAGAAAAAATAGTCGGGAACATAATTGAGTTAAATAAACCAATGGCCAGTACCGCGTACAGGGCTACATTGCCTTGCGTAAATATAGTCACAAGTAATAAGGCAATTACCATACAAGCATTAAATGCCAATGCTTTAGATGGCGCTATTTTTTGTAGCGCAGCAGAGCCAATAAAGCGGCCAACCATGGCTCCGCCCCAATAGTAGCTGATCAGTGCAGCAGCAGCGTGCTCTTCCAGCCCAGCTATATGTGCTTCACCAAAAAAGTTAACTAAAAAACTACCAATAGCCACTTCACCACCGACATAACAAAATATAGCAAATACGCCCATTGTTAAATGAGGTGCCTGTGTTAGTGAGCGAGTTTCATTAACCGGGTTATTTTCTTCTTTATGGCCTTCTATTTCAGGAAGCTTAATAAAGGCAAATACGATAGCAATAATGAGTAAGGCCGCCGCTAACATTAAATAAGGTACTTTTACAGATTCAGCAGAAGCAGCACTTGCCGCTAATGTACCTGCGGTACCAAAAAACAGGATACCTCCAACATACGGGCCTACTGTTGTTCCTAAGGCATTAAGCGCTTGCGCTAAATTTAGCCTAGATGAGGCGGTTTTTTCTGGCCCTAAAGCAGCTACATACGGGTTCGCAGAAACCTGCAAAACAGTTACACCAGCAGCCAGTACAAATAAAGCACCTAAAAACAACCAGTATTCATGCACCACTACCGCAGGGTAGAACAACATACAGCCAATTGAGGCAACCACTAGGCCAGTTAGTATGCCTTTTTTATAACCTAATTGTTTAACCAAAATTCCAGCTGGAATAGAGACAATAAAATAGGCGCCAAAAAAGCAAAACTGTACGAGCATTGCTTCAAAGTAAGTTAGGTCAAAAACGCCTTTCAGACGAGGGATTAGTACGTCGTTTAAAACGGTAATAAAACCCCATAAAAAAAACAGTGTGGTCATTGCAGTCAGCGGTAACAGGTAATTTTTATTTTGTTGCTCTTTGACCGCAAATGATTGATTGGTATTTATTTCACTCACGTCATTTTCACTCCATTAACAAGTTGAAAATGATTTTACACGTTTGCGACATAATATAAGTACAAAATAATTGGAACGTTACAATTAATCGCATTCATTTAATAAGGCCTGTTTCATCCTTTGGGTTTCGCCGCTATTTTTAAATTTATATAAAGCAGTATTAATATCTTCTAATACAGTGAGCCAGTTTGGTGTTTTTTTACTTATCGCAAAATATAAAGGGTTATATTGAATTGCCTTGCTTTCTGGTTCAATAGCACTAAGTAGGGTCTGTTTTTCGCTATCGGGTAAAGCGGCATATTTTACCGAGTAAAGTAACACAGCGGGGTCGCCTATAATTAAATCTACACGCTTTGCCGCAAGTAACTTTACCAGCTGTAAATCATCAACGGCATTAATGATGATAAATTCGTTGTTATCCATCATGGCATCAAACTCAGGGGTATTTTGATACCCTCTTACAACACCAATACGCGAGCCTTTAAGCGACTTTAAATTGCCATTAAACCTGTCGGGCTCGCCTTTGCGTTTTAAAAAACCTATGTTACCGCCTTCAAACGAATTAGAAAGCCCTAAAAGCTTACGGCGTGTTTTACCTTCTATGTAATCAGATGGCGCGGTGTCTTCAATATAATACTCTGGCATTAACACATCTGCTTTACCGAGCTCCACAGAACGAACAGCTCTCGCCCAAGGAACAAACTCTATATAAGCACTATAACCAGCGCTATGTAGAATCGCCGTACTAAATTGATATACCCAGCCTTTGTTACACAGCTTATTCCCTATGTAAGGCGGCCAGTCTAATGTAACCACATGAATTGTTTGATTGCTGTTTGGCGTGCTAAATAGGTAACCCGATTTATAGCGCTCACCTATTACAGTGTGACGAGTACCATCTTGCATGTAGGTCACAGGAACCTCAGCAAAACAATAAGATGAAAAGAGTATGAGGATTAAAAATAAACGCATAATTAAATTTCATTTATAATATGTTCCTAAAGTGTAGAACTTAGTACATAAAGTAAAAGAAATTTTAATTAAAATTACAGCAGTGGGGGCTTAAGCTTTTACCCACTTCATTTTATTATTGGTATCGCGAGAATTAATAATAGTTGAGTCGCTGCTCTCCACCCCGCCAAGTTTGGCTAAACGGTCGTAAAGTACCACATTGCAGGTGGCCGCAAGGTTCATACAACCAATTGTAGGTACGTAAACCACTTCATCGCACCATTTTAAAACCTCTTTTGGTACTGAGCCGTCTTCTGGCCCAAATACATAAAATGCGTTTTCAGGGTGTTTAAAATCAGGTAACGCAGTGGCGCCTTCAATCAGCTCAATAACCACAACCTTTGCGCCTTCAGGTTTTACACTGAGTAGGTTATCAGTGCCGGTAAGTGCAATACGCTCAACAACATTTTTAGTGTCGGTATGAAACTTTTTAGCATTTAAGTAGCGACTACCGGTAAAAAATACTTGTTTAGCGTCATAGCAACCCGCGGCACGTAAAACGCCGCCAACATTTGTCGGGCTTTTTGGGTTAATTAAACCTATTACAGCCTTAAGCTCGCTCATTAGTCGCAATCCTTTGTTGGCCACTCAGCAATGTATAAATCAAAGTCATCGAGCTTTACGTCACAGTCTTTTACGGTTTTATTTTTAACAGAAATACCAAGCGCATGCATTTGGGTTTTGTCACCCTGATTTAATAGCGGATGCCAAGAGGCTAAACCTCGCCCCTCGTGAAGACGGCGATAACTACAGCTTTGCGGCATAAAAAAGATATCTTTAAGGTTAGCTTTGGTCAGTTTAACGCAAGAAGGGACAAGCGTTTGGCGGTTTTCGTATTCGCTACAACCACAGGTATTGTTATCAAGGTATTGGCAAACAATGTTGGTGAAAATAAGCTCTTCGCCTTCACGTAGTTGGTCGGTGGCGGTAAATTCGTCTTCATCTTCACTGTCAATAAAGGTATTTAAACAGCATTTTCCGCAACCATCACAAATCGCTTCCCATTCGTTTTGGTTCATATCGGCTAAGCTTTTTTTAAGCCAAAACTGTGTATTTGCTAACTCTTGATCAAACATAATTTACTCGCGCCCCTAAAGAGCGCGCATTCTAACGTATTGCTACAGCGTGCGCAAAGCCCGTGCCTTTATTTGTACGGGCTTTGTGCGTTTTGCTATTTACTGGCAGCAACCCAACGTTTAATTTTTTCCTCTAAAATAGGCATCGGCAAGGCGCCATCAATCAATATTTGCGTATGAAACGCTTTAATATCAAACTTATCACCTAACTCTTTTTTAGAGTAGTCACGTAATTGTTGAATTTTAAATTGCCCCAATTTGTACGACAGTGCTTGGCCAGGCCATGCAATATAACGCTCAACTTCTGCTATCACATCGCTTTTAGCCATTGACGAATTTGCCAGCATGTAATCGATACCTTGCTGTCGAGTCCAGCCTTTTGCATGAAAGCCTGTATCAAGCACTAAGCGCATTGCTCTAAGTTGCTCATCGGCCAAACGCCCGTACCACATATAAGGGTCGGTAAATAAACCCAGCTCTTTTCCTAGGCTTTCTGCGTACAACGCCCATCCCTCTGCAAATACCGTGTAGCCACCAAATTTTCTAAAATCTGGAAGGCCATCTATTTCTTGTTGTAAAGCAATTTGAAAGTGATGGCCTGGCGCGGCTTCGTGTATAGAGAGTGTTTCTAATAAAAATTTTGGCTGCGCTTTAAGGTTATAAGTATTGATGTAAAAAATACCTGGTCGAGAGCCATCAGGTGCCGGCGCTGCATAAGATGCACCCGCTGCAGATTGAGCTCGATAAGGTTCAACCGCTTTTACAACATAAGGGGCTTTAGGCGCAACATCAAACAGTAAAGGGACGCGCGCATCTATTTTTTGTTTTATATCTTCATACGCTGCAATTAATGCCTCTGGCGTATCGTAATAAAATTGGTCCGAATCACGTAAGTGCTGAAAAAATTCATCCAAAGTGCCGTTAAAACCTACCTCGTGTTTTACTTTTTTCATCTGACTTAAAATACGCGAAACTTCACTTAAACCAATCTCATGTATTTCATCTGCAGAAAGGCTCAACGTGGTATTTTTTTTAATTTGATATTCATACCAAGCTTTACCATTAGGCAAGTCACTATAACCTACCGTTTTTCGGCTTTGAGGAATGTATTGATTGGCTAAAAAGTCGCTCATACTTTTATATGCAGGCACTAATTGCTGCATAATAAGTGCTTTATATTGCGCCGTTATTTGCTGCTTTTGCTGTGCAGTAAATGAGGCTGGTAAGTTTTTAATTGGCCCCCAAAATAACGAATCCTCTGTATTTTTAACCACATGCGCAGCAAATTGTGGCTGAAGCTTTTTAGCTAATGGTTTTGGTAAGGTAATGCCCGCTTTGATCCCCTTCGCCATCGCGCGCTCTACACTGCTGAGCCAGGAAATAAAGCCTTCGCTTCGTTTTATAAAATTATTGTAATCTTCTACGGTATTAAATGGCTGCGCACTTTGCCCCGAGCCAAAACCTGCAAAGGTATTATGCGCTCCCGCCATTTGGTTAATAGGCAGCATATAACTTGGAAATTGCATTCCCTCTAAATTAAGTGCTAGGTCTCTTTGTAATATTTCATAGCTGAGTAACGCTTGCCCTGTTAACTGCGACTTATCAATAAGTGTTAAACGTTGTTGATACTTTTTGTAAAACGCGGCTTTTTTTGCCCTATTCTTTTGGGTAATAGCGGGGGTAAACTTATCATTAAATTCACTGCGACCACTATAAGTTGCATTAATAGGTTTAAAGCTGAGTAACTCGTTGTAGTACTGTGCTACAAGTACATCTAATTGCTGCTCATAAGAGAGCTCTGAAACAATAGCTGCAGGTGCGCTTGACGTGTTTAGCTGTGCACTATTGCCAGTGTTATTACTGGTTTGTGTGTTCATACAGCCACTTAAAGCAAACATAACGCCACTGGCAACTAAGGCTAATTTAATTGATTTCATGGTAATCCTTTTTAGTATCGTCAGTCGATTATGCGCATTTAACCTGCGTTAATAAAGAAATTACGATAAGTGGCGATTAACCTATTATATTTACACTTTTATATTAGGTTGTTACATTTCAATTAATTAAAACGCCACCAGAAGAAAAAACAATGAATAAAAAGCTACTCAGCGCCTCCGTTGCACTTATGTGTTTAGGAAGCTTTAACGCGCAAGCCCTTACTTATATATCTGCTAAAGCCATGGTAGATGTTCAAACAGGCGAGGTTATTCAATCGCCGCTGATCACCATTGATAATGGGGTGATCACAGATGTTACACAAAACAAAAAGCCGAGCATGAGCAAAAACGATCAGCATATTGATTTACCCGAGCTCACTTTAATGCCGGGCCTTATGGATATGCATGTACATTTGACCAGCGACCCTACGGTATCTCGAAGTGAGCGTTTAAGTCAGTCGGTACCGCGCATGGCCATTAAAGCCGCGCACTTTGCTAAAAAAACATTGCTTGCTGGTTTTACTACCCTCAGAAATGTAGGAGCCGAGGGCTATAGCGTGATTGCAGTGCGTGATGGTATTAACGCCGGAGATATTGTAGGCCCGCGTATTTGGGCAGCTGGCCCTTCGCTTGGGATCACAGGCGGACATTGCGATAATAACCGTTTACCACCAGAGCTAAAATACACTTCAACAGGGGTAGCCGATGGTCTATGGGCTGCACGTGTAAAAGTACGAGAAAACATAAAGTATGGCGCTAATGCCATTAAGTTTTGCGCCACGGGGGGCGTTTTTTCTAAAGGTACAAAAGTGGGTGTACAGCAGTATTCATTTGAAGAAATGAAAGCAATTGTAGATGAAGCCCACATGCGTGATTTACCTGTAGCCGCTCACGCACATGGCACAAGTGGTATTAAAACAGCTATAAAAGCCAGCGTAGATAGTATTGAACATGCCAGCTTTTTAGATGATGAAGCCATCGCACTTGCTAAAAAACATGGCACGTGGTTATCAATGGACATTTATAATACAGAATACACACTGAGTTATGGTGAGCAAAATGGGGTAGATGAAGAAAACCTCAATAAAGAACGTCAAGTGTCTAAAAAGCAGCGCGACAGCTTTAACCGCGCAGTAAAAGCCGGTGTAAATATGGTATTTGGTACCGATGCTGCTATTTACCCTCATGGCGATAACGCCAAACAATTTAGCCGTATGGTTAAATTTGGCATGAGCGAACTACAAGCAATACAAGCTGCCACCATTAACAGTGCAAAGCTATTAAAAATGGATAATAAACTGGGTCAGCTAAAATCAGGGTTTGCAGCCGACATTGTTGCCGTAAAAGGTAATCCACTTAAAAATATCTCTGTGCTTGAGCGCATTCCTTTTGTTATGAAAGCAGGCGTTGTTTATAAAAAATAGTCACTAATTAATGTATTATTTTACAAAAGCATGAAAGCTTACACTTTCATGCTTTTTATTTACCGCATTAATTTAACCTTAAATTTACTTTTTAGAACAATAACTCACCTACTACGCAATTAATTTCACTCTTTTAGAATTTTTTATTCACTTAACGAATAATAACTATTACTATTCGCACACTTCATGGAATGCGAATAATTATCAATATGAAAAAGTTCAAATACTCTCTTGTTACACTTGCGTGTTTAAACGCATCATTAGCGGTTGCTGCAACAACGGCTGAAAAAGGCATTGAGCGCATCAGCGTTTACGAAAAGCAAAACCAAGTTGTAATGAGCTCAGGCCTTGCAACTAAATCAGACATGTCGTTAATGGAAACACCGGCACCGGTTGTTATTATTGACCGTGAACTTATAGAGTCACAAGGTGTAGACAGCCTACAAGAGCTTGTACGTAATGTAAGTGGTTTAACTCAAGCCGGTAATAACTATGGTATAGGCGACAATTTAGTCATTCGTGGTCTTGATGCTAATTACACTTACGATGGTATGTATGGCGGTGCAGGCTTAGGTAATACATTTAACCCAACTCGTTCACTCACTAATGTTGAGTCGGTAGAAGTACTTAAAGGCCCTGCTACCGGTTTATATGGTATAGGCAGTGCTGGTGGTGTTATAAATCTGATAGAAAAAAAGCCTGAGTTTGAAGAAAAACATAAAATATCTGCCGAACTTGGCCAATGGGATAGTTATTCACTTGCCTTTGATAGCACCAATGCGATTACCGATGACCTAGCGTATCGCGTAATGGCTAAAACGGCCTCAAGCGATGGCTTTCGTGATTTAAAAGAAGACCGCGACGAAATATATACCTCGCTTAAATACATACTAAGTGACAAGCAAGATATCATGCTCTCTGCTGCCTATATTAAAGACTCAATTGCAGTAGATTCTATTGGCCACCCTATTCGAATTTATAATGCAGAAACCGCCAATGGTTTAACTGCAGGTGAAGTAATTGGCGCAGATTTAGTAAATGACCCATCTGGTAATGGTGTTCAATTAACTGCGGCTCAACAAACACAATTGGCAGATTCGCTTTCATCAACCGATGGCCTTACCCCGTACAATTTTGGTACTAACGGTATTACCTCTCCTATGGCGGATGATAATGAAGGTGAAGAGCTTCGCTTTAAGCTAACCCATAATTACTTTATTACAGATGATTTATTTTTAAATCAGCAGTTACAGTACCGTAACTACACATCAAGCTTTGCTCGTCAAACTGGCGCGTTTAATTATGTGTATTCAACACGCGATGGCATTATAAATAACGACCCGCGTGCCCCGTTAGTTGAAGACGGTGTGCTTTACCCGTTTGCAGCGCGACGCCAAGAATACCGCCAAGTAGAAGCTGATGAAAAGTCATGGCAGTATTTCTTAGATTTACGCTATGACTTTATGTTAGGCGACGTGGATAACGAATTACTGGTTAATGCAAACTACGAAGACAGAGACATTCGCTTTAAACAGTATTCTATTTACGACGCAGACAAAGTTATTTACGACAGCGAAGGAAATGTACTTTACCAAGGCACGCTTCCATACATTTATGACATGCGCTCGCCAAATTGGCCAACAGGCAGTTTTGATGACTACGACCCGCTAAAAACCAGTGACTACAATAAAAAAGTACAAGCGTGGGGCTTAGGTATTCAACACGTAGGCTATATTACTGAGCAGCTTACAACTCGAGTTGGTGTTGCTTATAATCGCATTAAGCAAACATATGAGCACTATGGTGTAGATGAGCGTTATAGCTCAAGTCGCGCTGAACCAACGCCTGAAGCAAACACATCAGACAGTGGCTTAACTTATAACTTAGGCGCAACCTATCAACCTACTGAAAACTTTAGCGTGTTTATTAACCACGCTAAAGGCCGTACTGCCTATAGTGTATTAGGTTCAGTAGCAGGTACAGAGGCCGACCGTGAAGACTCTGAGTCTATCAGTAACGATTTAGGCTTTAGATTTAAAGCATTTGATGATCAACTTTTAGCATCACTGGTAGTATTTGAAAGCGCGCGTACAAACCTTGAATACACAAACCCACTGTATGAAGCCGGTGTGTCTGGGCCTGATGTAGTAGAGAGCTACTACGATGGTGAAGAGCAAACCAAAGGCGTTGAACTCGATTTAAATGCGCACTTAAACGAGCAATGGAAAGTAAATGTAAACGGCGTATACCAAGATGCCCGCGATAAATCTAATCCAAATAGCAGCAGTTACGATACACGCCAAAAAGGCGTACCGTATGTAACGGCAAGTACGTGGGTTACCTACTACGCCGATATGTTTAACCTACCTGAGGCTGTTAACATCAGTGGCGGTATTACTTTTGTAGATAACAGAAGCACAAACTCTAGCTCGTTTAGTATTCCTGATGGCTATGTACCAAGCTACACGGTGTACGACGCAGCAGTTTCGTACACCACTGATAAGTGGCACATGCAGCTTAATTTAAACAATTTATTTAATAAAAAGTACTACTCTAAAGCCATGTTTTTAGGTGGTATGCCAGGCGAAGAGCGTAATGCAAAACTAAGTTTTAGCTACACACTTTAACCCTGCCTAAGCAATTAATTTACTCCTACTAAAAGTAGGAGTAAATTAAACTTAATCTTGATTTAATACTCTACAAAAGATACCAGGCTAAACGTTGCTATAATTTATAAGCGTGCTAGCATTACTTTCTGAATTTACTGAAACTTAAAAAGCTATGAGTCTATCTGAAAAAAACTTAGCCTTTGTTATGCACTGTGGTGAAATGGGCAGCCGTTGGGGTTTCAATCGCACGATTGGCCAAATGTGCGGTTTACTGATCATCACCAAAGAGCCCATGACCGCAAATGAGATTGCCGATGCGCTAAGTATCTCGCGTGGCAATGTAAGCATGGGAATTAAAGAGCTCCAGTCATGGCAATTAATTAAAGTGCATCATATCCCTGGTGATCGTAAAGAATATTATGCCCCAGCGGGTGAGATTTGGGATATGGCTAATCGCGTATTTGAAGAGCGTAAAAAGCGTGAAATAGACCCTACCCTAAGTTTGCTGCGTGATAACCTTTTAGACGAAGCAAACAACGAAGAAGAGCGCTATGCACAAAAGCAAATGGGCGAAATCCACAACCTACTCGAAACGGTTACAAAGTGGTCTTCAGAGTTACAACGCTTAAGCCCAGAGCAGCTTAATAAGCTAATGAAGCTTGGTTCAGGAATTGGCAAGGTTATCGATTTAAAAGATAAAATATTTAAAAAAGAACATGATTAAACAAATAAAAAAAGCCGCATAGCGGCTTTTTTTATTACACAACAGCGTATAAATTATATTTTTGGATAACCAATTCTATCTGATAGATAGCCCACGCTGGTGGCAAAGTAATATGAGCGGTTCCAGTGCATAAACACTTTGTAGTTATCGTACGCTAAGTACATACGCCCATTAATGTCATCAGGCATTACCAGTGCAGCGCGTACATCAACATTAGGTAAGTCAGAGCCGTCAGCTTTGCGTACACCCAGAGCTTGCCAGTCTGCAAGCGATCGCTCTGAGTCGTTCCAATATTCTAACCATTGCTTACGTGTTTTAGTGCCACGTTTTAGCACGTATTTACTGTCAAAATTGTCAGGTAATTTTACCTGGCGACCCCAAGTTAGTGAGTCATTCCAGCCTTCTTGTTTTAAATAATTGGCAATCGATGCAAATGCATCCTCTTTGGTGGTCCAAATATCTTTACGGCCGTCGTTATTGTAATCAACGGCGTAGGCGTTAAATGAGGTAGGCATAAACTGAGTTTGCCCCATTGCACCAGCCCAGGAGCCTTTAAATTTATCAAGCGAAATATGGCCTGACTTTAAAATATCTAATGCTGCCCAAAGCTGGCGCTTATAAAGTGCTTCACGACGACCATCAAAGGCAAGCGTCACTAGCGATGAAATAACATTATGGCCACCTTGTATTGTGCCAAAGTTACTTTCAAGGCCCCATAATGCCACTATAAAGCGTGCTTGTACGCCAAACTCTTTTGCAACTTGTTCAAGTACATCTTTATTTTCTGCGTAGAGTTTACGTGCACGATCAATTTTCCATTGCGGTACACGTTTTGGTAAGTAGGTTTCGAGGGTTTCTTTAACCTCTGGCTGGTTTTTATCAGCCGAAACAACTTTTTCTTTGTATGAGGCAGTCGCAAATGCATCGTCTATTAACTTGCTATCGTACCCTTTAGCAATGGCCTCTTGTTTTAAGTCACTTAAATAAGTTTGAAATTCGGCCTGCGTTTTAGCAACTACAGAGCCACTTAAACACACTGAGCATAAAATTACGGCTAACTTTTTAATCACTATCAACTCCGTTTTCTTTTCGTAATTGGCTAAGTAAATTTTCTTCCGGCGGCGGAATTTGCAAATAGTAACCCTTGTCTGGGTCAGCTAACGCTGCTTTTACTGTTTCAAGGTCGGCACCGCCTAAATGATCACGCTTTGCTAAATTGATAATCATTACATAAATAGGTTGACCAAACATAGCCAGTAAAGGTTCAGGCACTTTACTAAAATCATCTCTTTTTTCAACAAATAAGAAGGTATCCGCTTTTTTCTTACTTTTATATACCGCAGTGAGCATAATGGCCCTATTTAATCTTGCTTAACATTGCTGCACACTATAACATGAGAGTAATAATAAGTTAGAAAAATTAGATTAGAAATTTCATTAAAGGCCTTATTCAGCCTACGTTTATCTAAAATTAATTTCTAATCAGACAAATCAATTGAGCGTGTATGTCGGAACAAATTTTTGAGCTAAAAGGGAACCTTTTCACGTTGTCAGTATTGCATCTTTATAGCACTGATATCGCCCTTCTAGCAGAACAGTTGTATGTAAAAATAGCCCAAGCTCCTCGTTTTTTTGAAGGAGCGCCTATTGTTGTTAATTTAGAAGAAATTAAAAACAGCTCACTTGATTTTGTACATTTAAAATCTCTTATTGAGCGTATGAGCTTTAATGCTGTAGGTGTTTGTAATGGCTCAGATGAGCAACACACGCAAGCTAAAGCCGCTGGCCTTTCTGTACTAAATTACTCGCAAGATGCTAAAAGCGCACCCGTTAAACAAGAGGCGCCTAATACCTCTATAGTTGAAAAAAACGTGTACCTACCTGCGCAAGTAATTAATGGCACGGTACGCTCAGGGCAGCAAGTTTATGCAAAAGACAGAGACTTAATTGTACTTGGTGCAGTTAGCCATGGTGCAGAAGTAATAGCCGATGGTAATGTGCATATTTATGGCACCTTACGCGGGCGTGCTATTGCAGGTGCAAAAGGGATTAAAGACGCCTGCATTTATTGCCAAAAGCTCGAAGCCGAATTGGTTTCAATTGATGGCAATTACTGGATCAGCGACTCATTACAAGGTGAGCACTGGGGCAATGCAGTACAAATACAACAAAAAAACGAATCATTAGAAATTTCAGCTTTGGTTAAAGGATAAATCTCATGGCAAAAGTAATTGTCGTTACCTCTGGTAAAGGCGGTGTTGGTAAAACAACATCAAGTGCTGCAATAGGCACCGGTTTAGCTTTAAAAGGCTATAAAACAGTTATTATCGATTTTGATATTGGCTTACGTAACCTAGATTTAATTATGGGGTGTGAGCGCCGCGTAGTATACGATTTTGTAAACGTAATAAACGGCGAAGCCAACCTAAATCAAGCGCTTATTAAAGATAAACGCGTTGAAAAATTATTTTTACTACCCGCATCACAAACACGTGATAAAGACGCCCTTACCCGTGAAGGCGTAGAGCGCGTTTTAAACGAACTAAAAGAAGACTTTGACTACATTGTGTGTGATTCACCTGCAGGTATTGAAGCCGGTGCAATGATGGCGATGTACTTTGCTGATGAAGCAATTGTAACAACAAACCCTGAAGTATCTTCGGTTCGAGATTCAGACAGAATTTTAGGTATTTTACACAGCAAATCAAAACGTGCTGAAGAAGGCCTAGAAAATATTAAAGAACACCTATTATTAACACGCTACAACCCTGAGCGAGTTGAAAAAGGTGAAATGTTATCGGTAGAAGATGTTAAAGATATTCTGTCGATTCCTTTACTTGGTGTTATTCCTGAGTCGCAAGCGGTATTAAGTGCGTCTAATTCAGGCCAGCCAGTAATACTTGATGGTGATTCAGATGCAGGGCAAGCATACGCTGATGCAATCAATCGCTTACTCGGTGAAACAGTCGATTTTCGCTTCTTAGATGTTGAGAAAAAAGGCTTATTTAAACGGATTTTTGGAGGTTAATGTGTCTTTACTTGACTACTTCCGCTCAGAAAAGAAAAATAGCGCGTCATTAGCAAAAGAGCGATTGCAGATCATTGTCGCGCACGAGCGTTCGCAACGCGGAACACCGGATTACTTACCACAATTAAAACAAGATATTTTAGATGTGATCCGTAAGTACGTAAATGTAAACACTGATGCAGTGCAGGTACAGTTTGATCAAAACGAAGATGATTTAGCGGTACTTGAGCTCAACGTGACATTACCTGACGAAGAAAAAAAGTAGCACAACTAAAAGCGGCATTTTAAATGCCGCTTTTTGCTTTACACACTCACTACATGTATGTGGTGCAATATTTTGTGTTTTAAATTTAAAAGTTTACACGTAAACCAAGTAAAAACTCATGGCTTGCTGCACTGTCAATTTTAAAGCCATCGGTAAATGCATCTTCCCCCGTTTGCACATCACCAAATTCAATGTATTGATACTCTGTGTATAACGACATAGTTTTAGTTATTTGATAGTTAACCCCTGCGCCAATATTCCATGTAAATTCGGTTGAATCGTCATCAGCATACGCATCGTAATAGCCATCAACATTTCCATCGAATGCGTCAAAAGCGCTAATGCCTGCACCACCTAATTTTGCAGAATAGCTGTTATCAGCAACCCCTAACCCCGCTTTAATATAAGGCGTAAACACGGTGCTGTTATCAAAATCGTAAAAGCCTTCAATTGTATAAGTGGTGGTTTTTAAATCCCCCTTTAATACATACTGCTCACCTTCACGTGCACCCACGCCAACTTTTGTATCGCTATAATCGGTGTCATGATAGCTAATACGCGCCTCTACTCTAAATTGAGGATTGAACTGATAACCTAAACCAATACTGCCTACACTGCCCTCACCGGCATCAAATTCAGATGGAAAATCGCTATCTACGGCAATATTGTTACCAATGGCTTGAGAGTCATTTGCTTGCGAACTATAGCCTACATGTGCAGTTCCATAAAACCCCTCTGCACTAGCTAAAGTAGGCGTGGTACACGCTAAAGCAATTGCGGCAACTATAGTTTTTTGTAATGTGTTCATTGTTATTCCTTATTTTTTAACAACCAAATTATTGGGCTGTAAGGCTAATGTTGAATTCGCAGCTAATATAACTTTTCGATACACAAGCGAATAGATACAATAACGGCACAATACAATTCCGACTTTCAGAACAATGATTAACTATTTACGACACATGGCTATTTTTGCCAAAGTGGTTGCTGGCGGTTCATTTCGTATTGCAGCTAAGGAGCTTGGCATAGCACCTTCACGTGTTAGCCATAGTGTTTCTGACTTAGAACAGTTTTTAGGCGTCACTTTATTACATAGAACAACCCGTAAATTGTCGCTTACCCCTGAAGGTGAAAAATTTTACGCCCACGTAGAAAACATAACAAAACACGCAGAGGCAGGTTTGAACGAAATTAACTCTGTAGGTGATGAGCCTATAGGGTCTTTAAAAATATCGCTGCCCGCCTTTTTAGCAAGCTCCGAAATTTCAGCCGCGATAGCAGAATTTGTGCAAACCTACCCAAAAGTGAACTTGTCTCTTAATTACACAGACCAAGTAATAAATATAATGGATGAAGGACTCGATTTAAGTATTCGAGTTGGCTGGCTTGAAGACAGCTCACTCATGGCGCGTAAAATTGGCGAGAGTAAACGCTTTTTAGTTGCTTCAAGTAAGTACGCGAGTAGGCATCAGCCCCCTACGCACCCAAACGATTTAAAACAGTGGGATTGGGTTCATTTTAGTATGCGCGGCAGCACTGTAGATTTTACCTCTCCAAATGGCGAAGTGGTGTGTATTTGTGAAAAGTCGCGCGTAAATGTAAATAGTGCGCTTGCAATAAGTCACTTTGTATCTGAAAACTTGGGTCTTGGCATATTGCCCGAAAACCTAGTAAAAAAACAATTAGCACAAGAAGAGCTCATTCACATTTTACCTAACTGGCACTCAAGCCGCTTGGTTACTATGCGGTATGGCCAAATAATGCACGCAGAGAAAACCTAACACTATTATTAGTACGCTTTTTAGCTAAGCGCGGTTTAATAACCGCAGAGGATTAAGCAAGTACCCCTTAAGTGAATATGTTATTATGGGCCCATTACTTTGCTTTATGCCTGCTATTACTTTGCTATGTTAAATCACGCTTCTTGTTTTACTTTATTTGATTGCTCTGTAGATTCTATACCGCTTCCAGATAAATTTACGTTTCCGTTTTACTACCAGCCTCATCCGTTATCTGTTTTAGCCGCAACACAATTGCAGCAGCAACTTGAAACGCATTTACCGTACAAGGAAAATGACAGCATCAATACAACAACGAATGATGGCAAAATGTTTGGTGTACTGGTTGTACAAAACCAGCAACAACAACTTGGCTTTTTAGCGGCGTATTCAGGCCAGCTCGAAAATTTAAATACCGATGTAAAATGCGTGCCTAATGTATCTACAATGGCACTGGAAGATGTGGGTTATTTAAAAGAAAGTAAAATAATTAACGAGATAAATGCGCAAATACATGCCCTAGAAAATGCAAGTACATTGAATAAATTAACAGCGTCATTAAATGCCGATAAAGCCGCGTTTGATCAGCAGTTACACGCTCAACAAAGCGTAATGCAAGCCAATAGAAAAACACGTAAAAAAGCGCGCAGTGCACTTGCAATTGAGCAAAGCCAAGCAATAACGCCTGAGCAACAAGCAAGCTTGAATGAATTGGCCAAACAAAGCATAGAAGATAAAAAATACTATCAAAGCATAAAAGATCACTGGCATGATAAAATAACTCAGCAACAGCAGGCGCTTAATGCCCTACACGACGAAATAAAACAGTTAAAAAAACGCCGTAAAGTTTTATCTAAAAACTTACAAAAGCAAGTGTTTGCACAGTACCAGTTTTTAAATGCAGAGCATGAAGTTAAAGATCTCAATGCCATATTTGCAGCATTGCCAGAGCATACTCCGCCATCAGGTGCTGGAGATTGCGCTGCGCCCAAGCTATTACAATACGCTTATCTTAATAATTTAAAGCCAGTGGCTATGGCTGAGTTTTGGTGGGGGCCCGCACCTAAATCAGCAATACGCCAACATAAAAACTATTACCCTTCTTGCTACAGTAAGTGCCAACCTATTTTATCGCACATGTTAAAAGGCCTCAGCATAGAAGATAACCCGCTACTCGTTAACCCTGCTGAAGGTAAAACGCTGCCGATAGTCTATCAAGACGATGATATTGTTATTGTAAACAAACCCAGCGAGTTTTTATCTGTACCAGGTGTCAATATTGAAGATTCTGTGTATTTACGTATTCAAACGCAATTTCCGCACGCTACAGGCCCGTTAATTGTGCACAGACTAGATATGTCTACATCAGGTTTATTAGTGGTGGCGCTCAATAAACGAGCCCACAAAGCACTACAAAAGCAATTTATTGCCCGCACTATTGATAAACGTTACATTGCGCTGGTTGATGGTATTGTGCCTAAGGACAGTGGCAAGATAGAGCTGCCATTGCGACTTGATTTTGACGATAAGCCACGCCAGCTTGTTTGTTATAAAAACGGCAAACCCGCACTTACTACATGGCAGGTGCTTGAACGTAAAAACAATATTACACGCCTACAGCTCTACCCTAAAACGGGACGCACTCACCAGTTAAGGGTACACTGCGCTCACCACTTAGGGCTGAATATGCCTATTATTGGTGACACACATTACGGTAAAAAAGCCAACAGGTTACACTTACATGCCGAGTATTTGGCGCTAGATCACCCCATTACACATAAGCGTTTAACGTTCAGCGTAGCGCCCGATTTTTAATACCAATTCGCATAATTAAGTGATCTATTTTGAGGATGGAAAAACGTGTTGATAGCAAGGCAAAAAAATCGCTATTTAGTTGTTCTAAATGAGAATTTTTTAACGCAGATAGCGACACGTTTAGCCCCTAAAAATGATTAAATATTATTGCGAATTGGTATAACATAGCCTGTTAGCTTAAAAAGTGGGTTTAATTATCCCACTCTTTAAGTGCGTCTTTAACAAAACTGTAGCGCCAAGAATTAAGTAAATCAGGTTTAATATGATTTACCTTTTGCTCATCGGTGAGTTTCCAATTCCAGCTAATAAGCTGATTAATTTGCTTTTTAGAGGCCATTACATCCTCTGGTATACCCTGCTCTTTTGCCACTTTAGTGATTTTTTGTTTAATATCTTTAGCTACTTTTTTATAAGCCGGAAAATCAATTAAACGTTTAAGCACAGGCGGATGCTCATCAACCGGGAGTGCTTTGGCCTTTTCAATACACTTTAGTATTTCGACTCCAGAGCGGTTTACTTCCATCGACTCAACACCCGGAATTTGTCTCAGCGTATTTAAGCTCGAGGGCCCACGTTTAGCAATTTCCGTCATGTTGTGCTCTTTAAGCACAAAGTTAAGCGCTAAATTTTTACGAATAGCTTTATTACGACGCCATACAGCTAATTCTTTTAATACCGCGAGCTCGTGCGGTTTTAGTTGCCATGCGTTTTTTATATCTTTGTAAAGCAGCTCATCTGGAGTTTGAAAGGCGCGTTTATTTGCAATTAACTCGCTCTCATTTATGACAATATCAAATAACTCAGCTTTATTTATACGCTCAATTATTAGTTCAAAACAAGGCAGTAAATGAAACGTATCAGCGGCTGCATAATCGAGCTGCTTTTTAGTTAATGGGCNGCGATTCACTTTTGTCTATTTCTATGCCTAATAGCTCTTTTACCATTAGCGCAAAGCCCATACAGTTGCCTTCGCCTAAAAGCTGAAGAGCAAATTGTGTATCAAACAATGGAGCGGGTACAAAGCCTGCATATTTTTGAAATACTTCAATATCTTCTGAAGGTGAATGCAACACTTTCAGTACTGATGGATCTTGTAATATTTGCCAAAATTCAAATAACGAGAGTTCGGCCAGTGGATCTATAAGGGCAAGATGCTCGCCATCATATACTTGAATAAGTGCAACTTCAGGGTACAAAGTACGGCGGCGCATAAACTCTGTGTCTATGGCTAAAATAGGCTTGTTTTTTATTTGCTCAACAAAGGTATTGAGTTGATTTTGTGTTTCGATCAATTGGTATTGCACTTAATCTCCTACAATAAAAAAGCCGGCTAATGCCGGCTTTTTTATAGTTTACTAATCTTTTAGGGCTCTTCTGAGAATTTTACCTACATTTGTTTTAGGTAACTCATCCTTAAACTCAACGAGTTTAGGCACCTTATAATTAGTTAAATTATCACGACAGTGATTTATTATATCTTTTTCAGTTAAAGAAGGGTCTTTTTTAACAACAAAAACTTTAACTTGTTCGCCACTTACATCGTGCGGGATACCAATAGCCGCGACTTCTAGTACGCCGTCGTGCATGGCAACCACTTCTTCTATCTCATTTGGGAACACATTAAAGCCCGATACAATGATCATGTCTTTTTTGCGGTCAACAATATAGAAGAAGCCTTCATCGTCGTATGTGGCAATATCGCCGGTAGCAAACCAGCCATCTTGCAAACATTCTGCGGTTGCATCTGGGCGGTTATAGTAACCTAGCATAACTTGTGGGCCTTTAACCCATAGCTCACCGGGTTCACCTTTTGCCGCTTCTTCTCCGTTTTCAAGCATTAGCTTAATTTCGGTATTAGGAGCAGGTAAACCAATAGAACCATTATAAGCTTCTAAATCGTACGGGCTTACAGTTACAAGCGGTGCACACTCAGTTAAACCGTAACCTTCCATCAATTTAGAGTTAGTCACTTTTTGCCACTTTTCGGCTACAGGACGTTGTACCGCCATGCCGCCACCTAATGACATTTTTAAATGACTAAAATCAAGCTCTGCAAACCCTGGCGTATTAAGTAACCCGTTAAACAGGGTATTTACACCGGTAATAGCAGTAAATTTATGCTGATTAAGCTCTTTAACAAATGCTGGCATATCACGTGGGTTTGTAATTAATACATTCAAACCACCGTATTTCATAAACGTTAAGCAATTAGCCGTTAACGCAAATATATGATAAAGCGGTAATGCAGTAACAACAACTTCAGTACCACGGTCTAATACTTTATCTAAACAGCCAGATACTTGCTCAAGGTTACCAACCATGTTGCCATGACTTAACATCGCCCCTTTAGATACGCCGGTTGTACCACCTGTGTATTGTAAAAAGGCCAGATCAGATAAGCTCATTTCTGGGCGCGTATACTTTGCAGGGTCACCTGCTAACACATCTGAAAACTTAATTGTATTTGGTAGGCTGTAGCTAGGTACCATTTTTTTTATGTATTTAACCACAAAATTAACGATATGCTTTTTAATACCACCCACCATGTCGCCCACTTGGGTAACAACAATGTGTTTTACATCCGTTTTTGCAAGTGCTTTTTCAAGCGTGTCTGCAAAGTTAGCCAATATAAAAATAGCTGACGCGTCAGAGTCTTTTAATTGATGCTCAAGCTCTCGTACTGTGTAAAGTGGGTTTACGTTAACCACCACACACCCTGCACGTAAAATACCTAAAATAGCGATAGGCGTTTGTAATAAGTTAGGCATCATTACGGCAACTTTGTCGCCTTTTTTAAGACCTAAATCATTTTGAATATACGAGGCAACACGTTGTGTCGCTGTATCTATTTCATCATACGATAATGTTTTACCCATATTCGTAAATGCAGGTAAATCTTTGTAATCGGTAAAACTTTTTTCGAACACTTCGAGTAACGAGTTGTAATGCTCAGGATCGATTGTTTCAGGCATACCTTCTGGGTAGCGCTTAAGCCAGATTTTTTCCACTCTTAGCCCCTGTTTATAATTATATTTTTATTAACCTTAATCTAAGTAAGGCACTTTAACAATTGAGCAAATACTCTAATGCAGGAATAATCCCACATTTGGCGCTAATTTACAATTAACATGCACCATTTTGCAGCATAAAGGCTTGAATATGCTCAAAACATAACCCACTGCTTTGCATATGGCAATGATGCCCGCCATCTACATTAATTACCTTCAAGTTGTTGTAATAGCTAATATACTTGGCCAAATTTTGTTTTACAAACGAATAACCTTGGTTACCTAAAATTAATTGGCTTGGTGCAATTAATTGTTTTATTGCACCAATACATTGCGCTTCATCAAACCTAAAACCTGAGTGATTTTTAAGCTTAGGGTCTGTTGTTAACTCATACCCTAGTTCACTTTGCTTAATATTACGACTCATCAATAAGGTGATCAGTTCGTTATTTAAATCTGTTGTATTTGCACGCGCATCGATAATCGCTGATTGCGATTTATAAACGCGCTTTTTTTTATTGTAGGCGCGCTCTCTGTTCAGTATCGCCCCTTTTAATTGCTCACATACTTCATCACTGGGGGTTGTAACACAGCCAATCCCTTCAATAAAGGTAACTGAATGCACATACTCACTAAAACAACTAGCAAATAAACCAGCCACCATTGCGCCCATTGAATGGCCGACTAAATGTACTTTTTTTGCCCCTAAGCTCTTTATAAGTTGGTACACATCGTCAATATAATCAACAAAATAATAATGAGCGTCCTGTGCACGCCAATCAGATAGCCCATGCCCAGCAAAGTCAACACAATACCAAGTATGCTGCGGGTTAACTTTATCTAGCATAGGTGTAAAACTATTACTGTTATCTAGCCACCCATGCAAGGCTATAACCAGCTCATCGCCAGTGCCTTTTTGTAAGCCACGCAATGTTATATTTCTTGTTTTTATTTCAAATGGCTGCAACAGATACCTCTTTTTAACGTGCGACATTATTTATAACATACTAGTTGTCAGACCTCTAATACCAAAAGTTTTTATATTTTTTATATTTATAAAGACCACTTTATTTGTAAGGTTAACTTTTGAATTTTAATTATGTATTTAATTTCAACAACTTAAAATATTTTAAGTTTCATTAATTCAATAAATAATTACAAACAGAGCTTAAATACTCTTCAGGTAGGTAATGTATACCACTATATTCATTACGCTATAATTAACATAACCTAAAAAAATGGCTGTATTGTTTTAGTGACAATTAGCCAAACCTGTTTATGTACTTTGCTTTTTATTCTTACTTCATTTCATTATTATACGAGGGCGTATTGAACTTTGTGGATTGAAACTTGTTCAATCTACGGGCGGTTAAATCCTGTTACGAGGTTTGTAACCTTGTGGGCTGAGTAAAAACCTAGCAAAAAATTTAATCGCCTTAGAAAGAATTTTTGGGCAGCGCATGTTTGGTATTTATGCTGCAAATTCAACACGCCGTAACCATATACAATTGTGGTGCTATTTAAACAGCACATTCATAGGAATAAAAATGAAAAACCAACTTAGCTTATTAGCGCTTTTATGTGCATCTACCAGTGTTTATGCAAGCGATGCACCTAAAAATGTAATTTATATGATTGGTGACGGGATGGGTCCTGCCTATACAACCGCTTATCGTTATTTTAAAGATGATCCAACCACCAAGCAGATTGAAACAACCGTATTTGATACTATTTTAACAGGCATGGCGCGTACTTACCCTGACGATCACACTTATGTTACCGACAGTGCTGCAGGTGCAACCGCACTGAGTAGNGCGGCCACAAAAGTTATAATGGTGCTATTGCAGTCGATACAGACAAAAAGCCCGTTAAAACCATGCTAGAAATAGCAAAAGAACGTGGTATGACAACGGCATTAGTAGCTACCTCGCAAATTAACCATGCCACCCCAGCTAGTTTTGCTACACATAACGAATCACGTCGAAATTACGATGCCATTGCTAATGAATACATAGATAACAAAATTGCCGGTAAACTCCCTGTTGATTTAATGCTAGGCGGCGGTACGCAGTATTTTATTAGAGAAGACCGTAACCTCGTAGATGAATTTAAAGCAGCTGGTTATCAATATAGCGATGATATAAAAAGCCTTGGTCAGATCACACAAGTACCGGTACTTGGCTTATACGCCCCAATGGGCCTGCCATTTGCGCTTGATGCTAATTCAAACCACTTAACGCAACTAACAGCTAAAGCATTTGATTTACTCGACGGCCAAAATGAAGACGGCTTTTTTGTCATGATTGAAGGCAGCCAAATTGATTGGTGTGGACATGCTAACGATGTAGCCTGTGCCATGGCCGAAATGGATGACTTTGCACAGTCGATTGAAAAAGCAAAAGCCTATATTGATAAAAACCCTGATACTTTATTAGTGGTTACTGCAGATCATTCAACTGGTGGGTTAACCCTCGGTGCGCACGGACAATATAAGTGGGATACAGAAGTTATTAAAGGCGTTAAAGCAACAGCCGTTGAGCTAACAAAGCAATTACTCGCTGCTGATGACCTAGAGCCTATTTGGCGCGCCAACACAGGTATTGAATATACACCGGCTAATAAAGTAAAACTTGAACAAGCGAAAAAAATGGGCGAAACAGCGCTTAATTTAGCCATTAAAAGTATTATTAGTGATGCCAGCTTTACTGGTTGGACAACAGGCGGACACACCGCTGTAGATGTTCAAGTATTTGCCTACGGTAAAGGCAGTGAACACTTTAACGGTGCTCAAAATAATACAGATATTGCCGATAAACTAATTGGCTTTATTAAACAGTAGCCATAAGCTTACGCAAAAAGCCCGAACCAGTGTTCGGGCTTTTTATTTTTTACTATTACTGGGGCTAAGCGTATATATCGACGCCTATTAAATCTTGTACTTCGGCGCGACGCTCTAAATTTGCAAATTCTGTATATGTTGAAATTGCTTTACTCACCGTTGGGCTTGGTTGGTCATAAATAGTTTGGCTGTACTTTGCGTTACTAGTGTTTTGACTAAAGTATTGATTAGCAAGCTCTACACCCGCTTTACTACTTTTTACATAATCTGTGTTTGTTTTTTGACTGGCGCTATCATCCGCTAAACCTTGCGGTTTAGAGGGTATAATTTTTGTAGAGGTAACCTTTGCAGGAATATCCCCAGTAAAAAAACCAGCGCCAATTGGCAAAGTCATAGATAACTTCCAACAACAAACATATTAAAAATTATGATTTAAAAACACCCAATTTGCAACTCTTGTGCTTATTCGCGACCCGGTAGTTTTTTCCATGTTACTGTATCGCGCACATATTTAGGTTGCGCATCACTTGCTTTAACAACCTCGCCCTTTAAAAAGGGCGTGTCTACATGGCTAAGCATATAGCGAGCATCTGGCAATGTAATGGCTGTATTTATGGTTATATTGCTAACGTTTTTAAGTGCATCAGGGTAACTTTTAAATCCCGTGCCAACGGCAATCGCGTGTAACTCTTCACTGCTTATATGCTCTTTGCTTAATAAATCAGGTTTTATAACACACTCTTCATTTACTAACTCCATGCGTGCGTTATTTACTTGGTATTGGGCAAAATAAATTTCTCCCATGCGCGCATCTATAGCTGAATACACTACTGGTGCCTGCGTTTGTTCGTACGCTTGCTGGGCCATAATTGCCAAGGTTGATACGCCCACTAATGGTAAATTGGCTGAATAAGCTAACCCTTGTGCAATAGCAACACTAATGCGTACACCGGTAAAGCTACCTGGCCCTTGGCCAAAGCCAATAACGTCTAAGTCTTTTAATTTACACTGTGCTTTATTAAGAAGCTCATCAACTAAAGGGAGTATTTTTTGACTATGTTGCTGTGGGCATTCTTCAAAATGATGAAATGTTTGGCCCTCAAAGTGTAAAACTAAAGATAACGCTTCGGTTGAGGCGTCTAGGGCAAGAATATTACTTTTAATCATTTTAGTACTCTAGTTAATGTGTTTTAAAAATGTGTTTGCATCTTCTAAGCTTCGCGTGCGGCGCATCGGCGGTAAGCTTTTTAAAAATACTTGGCCATATTGGCGCGTTACTAATCGGTTGTCGCAAATAACCAGCACGCCTTTATCTTTGTTATCTCGTATTAAACGCCCCACGCCCTGCTTGAGCGCTATAACAGCTTGCGGTAACTGTATATGAGCAAACGGGTCTTTGCCTTGCATTTGGCAATCTTGCATTTTGGCTTGCAGTAATGGGTCATCCGGTGCTGCAAAAGGTAACTTGTCAATAATAACACAGCTTAGCGTGCTACCACGTACATCAACCCCTTCCCAGAACGAGGCAGTACCTAACAATACCGCATTACCATGGCGCGTAAATTTTTCCAGTATTATACGCTTAGACATTTGCCCTTGCATATAAACTGGGTAGTCCATTTGTGTGGTTAAACCCTCAGCCACCAAATGCATCATTCGGTAACTTGTAAACAGCACAAAGCAACGCCCTTTAGCCGATTTAATCAGCTCTAGGGTTAATTTTATAATTGCATGAGGCATATTCTCTGCATGCGATTCTGGCAAATATCGTGGTAAGCATAAAAGCGCCTGATTAGGATAATCAAAGGGGCTATCAACCATCATACTTTGCGCAGGAGTAATACCTAAGCTTGCATTAAAGTGATCGAGCTTATTATCAACCGATAACGTGGCTGAGGTAAATACAAACCCTGCGCCGGTGTCTTTCATCATTTGAGCAAATTTAGCAGAGACATTAAGGGGCGTAATATTAACCGTTAAATAGCGCCGCGTGGTTTCGTACCAATAGCTAAAGCCCGTTTGTGCGGTATCAAAAACACGCTCTAACTGACCTTTAAACGCTAATGTACGCTCAAACGGATGCTCTATTTTATCACTTCGCTCTAGGCATAGTTTTAATACCTGATAAACAAAGTCTAAATCGCTAATTACCCGATGCAGCGCTGCGCAAATTAATTTATCACTGAGCTTTTCGCGCCAATCACCTCGGCTACCATCTACACCAAACTGTAAACGTAAATCAGCCACACTGGTTTCTAGCTTATTAAGGCTTTTTCCAAGTTGCAGCATATCGGGAATTTCTGCACGGTAAATAGCGCGTAAATCGTTAATTAAATCCACCAGCTTTTTAGTGCTAATACTTTCACCAAAGTAGTCACTGGCAATTTCGCTAAGCTGGTGTGCTTCGTCAAAAATATAAGCGTCGGCAGTAGGCATAAGTTCGGCAAAACCGGAGTCTTTTACTGCCATATCAGCAAAAAATAAATGATGGTTTATAACCACTACATCCGCTTCGGCTGCATTTAAACGCGCTTTGCGTATATAACATGATTGAAAGTCTGGACACTCTTTGCCTAAACAATTATCGGCTGTCGAATTAACATAGGGCAGTACCTTGGCGTCTTCTTCAATACCAATACAATCGGCTAAATCACCCGAGTGTGTTTCACTGGCAAATTTTGCAACCATAGCAAGTTGATGCATTACATCAGGATCGTCTGTTGGTACATGGGCTACATGTTGGTTTAGCCTATAAGTGCACAGATAATTAGCGCGCCCTTTTAACAATGCGGTTTTTTTAGATGCATTAAGTGCTTTTACTAGCTGAGGTAAATCGCGGTGGTATAACTGCTCTTGCAAGGCCTTAGAGCCTGTAGAGATAATTGTTTTACCTTTAGATTTAAGGGCAGGCGCTAAATAGGCAAACGTTTTACCTGTACCAGTGCCCGCTTCAACCACTAACTGCGTGCTATTTTTTAATGCATCGTTAACGGCAACGGCCATATCAATTTGAGGTTGGCGAGGCGTGTATCCATCTAAAGATAACGCTAACGGCCCGGTTGCACTAAACAGCTGTTTGATAATACCAGTCACTTTACAAAAAATAATAGCGAGATTTTACGTAAGCCTGGCTATAAGGGCAAGCCAATTGAAATTAGAGTGTCTTAAAAAATGCAGGAAAAACCAACTCCACAATTTGTATACATATATTTACACTAAATTACACTATTAGCCGCGCCCAATAGCTACGTTTACTTTATTTAATTAACGGCAGTAATCAGCCATTATGTTGCCTAGGCAACTTTGTATTAATCTCCTCATTACAAGCAATAACACCAGTAAATTTGCATTAACTATATGTCTCCTAAAGACATAAAAAAAGTGCTAAAAGCCCCATAAATACTGTGACACAGCCTAGTCACAGGAGTAATATACGGCTCGTTTAATTCGCTCTTTTTTGTTCTCTAAAATAAATTTAAGGTTAGCCAATGAATGCTTGGTATCTCATTTGTTTTCTCTCTGCTATCGCAATTTTTATTGCTTATGCAAACCAGTATGTTCTTAAAATGCAAACAACGATTGCTATAACAACAGGCTCGGTTGTTATATCGTTGTTATTAATTATTTCAGTTAAGTTATTAGGCGATACAACTGCATTAGAAATGACGCAAGTTGTAGCCAGTATTAATTTTAATGAATTGCTTTTAAAAGGCATGCTTGGATTTTTGTTATTTGCAGGTGCTTTAGAAATTAACCTGTTGGCACTGCGTAAACAACGATGGGAAATAACCGCTTTAGTTTTGTTTTCTACCGTAGTCTCTACTTTTTTAATTGGCTATTTAAGTTTTTATATTTTTGCCGCTCTTGGCTGGCCCGTCCCTTTTATTTATTGTTTACTTTTTGGCGCCTTAATAAGCCCAACCGATCCAATTGCTGTACTGGCAATTATTAAACAATTACGCGCCCCTGAAGGTATTTCGGTACAGGTAGAAGGCGAGTCTTTATTTAATGATGGTATTGGTTTGGTAATTTTTACTACGCTGTTTTCTGTTGCATTTTTTGGCACCGATGCCAACCCAGCCGACATTGCAGAGCTGTTTTTTGTTGATGCCATAGGTGGAATCGTGTTTGGCTTAGCAATGGCCCTTGTGGGACACTTTTTAATTATTAACTGTAAAGATGTAAATATACGCCTATTAATAACCTTAACCATTCCAACTGCGGGTTTTGCCGCTGCCAATGTATGGGAAATATCAGGTGCGCTTGCCATGGTAACCAGTGGTATTATTTTAGGTAATATTACTCGCGCAAAAGCAACCGAGCGCACAGGGCCTGAAAACACGCGCTATATTAAAGACTTTTGGCACGCCACCGACAGCTTTTTAAACGCTTTGTTATTTTTGATTATTGGTATGCTGATTGTCACTATGCCAGTAACAATGGGTGAAATTGGCTTAGGCCTTGTTATGATCCCTGCTATTTTATTAGCACGTTTTATTAGTGTTGGTGCGCCATTTGTAATATTTAAGCGCTTTAAAAACTACGACAAACACAGCGTTAAAATTTTAACTTGGGGTGGTTTACGTGGCGGTTTAGCATTAGCTATGGCTGCAGCTATTCCTCGTGATCAAGTATTTATATCAGGCAGTGATCTGCATGATTTAATCGTTATTGTGACCTATGTTGTGGTTATATTTTCTATTATTGTGCAAGGTTTAACTATCTCTCCTCTCATTCAAAGCAGTATTAAATCTGCCGAGCAAAATCACTAAGTTTTCTTTATTAAACCCGCAGTCTATTCACTGCGGGTTAGTTATTTATGGGGGATTATTTTTAGCACGGCTTTATTTATTTTAAGCGTAATAAAAATAGTTTTAATTTTAAATGTTTTTTATAAGGCTAATTATGTCCAGTAAGTATACAAGTGTTTTTTCGTTATTTTATGGCATTACACGTCGCCACGTTTTTCTCTTTCCTTTGTTCTTACTCACTTTTTTATGTTTTTCTGCTTTTGCCTCAACGCCTGCTGAGCAAGCTAAGACTAAACAAATATCACAACTTGCAGAGTACGTAGGGGTTGATTACGTTGGCGCGGTGCAAAAAGGCGAGGTAGTCAGTAAAGACGAATTTCAAGAAATGTCTGAGTTTGCAAATTTAATAAGCACGCTAGCCACACAGTTAAGCAGTGCTAATAATCAATACAGTCATATAAAAATACAAGCTGGCGCCTTACATAACACCATTATAAATAAACAAAGCGTACAAAGTGTTCGTGCTGCCAGCTCAAAGCTTAGGGAGTCTTTGCTTGAATTTATGCCGCAGCTTTCTTTGCCTTCATCTTTATTACCCCTGAAACAAACAAAGGCACTTTTTGCAGAAAACTGCTCTATGTGCCATGGCATAAATGGACAAGGTGATGGACCACTTGCTAAAGGTTTAACACCACAGCCCACCAACTTTATGGATAAAGAGCGAGCCACAAATCGCACAATTATGGGATTATATGAAGCTGTATCCAACGGCATAGACGATACGCCAATGGTTGCTTTTAGCCAATTTAATGAGCAACAACGTTGGTCACTCGCCTTTTATGTAGGCAGTTTAGCTTTTCAAGATATAACTAAGCCGCAACACAATAACCAGATAATCAGCACTTCAGACATCATTAATCTTAATCCTGCGCAGCTTTCACAAAATCAATCCCCTGCCCAAGTTCAATTTATTAAGTGGCTGCGCGGTAATCCAGAACACTTATTTAAAAACAAAGCTCAGCCACTTAGCGTTGCACGCTCGCAACTTATTGCAGCGCAAAATGCACATGCTAATGGTGAGTATGCCAAAGCCAGCGAACTGGCTATCAGTGCCTATTTAGATGGCTTTGAGCTGATAGAAAATAACTTAAATGCATACGATGAAAGCTTGCGTAAAAGCATTGAAGTACAATTGATGAACTTACGTAACACATTCAAAAATGAAAAAAACACCGAGCTTGTCAGTGCTCAAGTTAATGCTGTACTTGCACAATTAACAAAAGCAAACAACCTACTTAATGACACCACACTCAGTGATGGCGCCTTGCTATCAGCCAGTTTAGTTATTTTGCTGCGCGAAGGCCTAGAGGCACTATTAGTTGTTATAGCGCTAATGACCGTACTTATAAAAACCAAACGCCAAGATGCGCTTAAATACGTTCATATTGGCTGGGTAATGGCCCTCATAGCAGGTGGTTTAACATGGGCAGCAGCGCAAACATTAATACAAATAAGTGGTGCAAGCCGCGAAGTTATGGAAGGTATA
>NZ_AUTO01000179.1:0-4242 GCF_000498055.1 Pseudoalteromonas sp. TB51 | reverse complement strand
ATGGAAGGTATAGGCGCCCTATTTGCAGCTATTATTTTGCTATATGTTGGGGTGTGGATGCACAGTAAAACCAGTGCTCAGCAGTGGCAGGCATATATTCAGCAAAATATTAATACGCGATTAGAGTCTGGCACACTGTGGGGGCTCGCGGGCCTCTCGTTTATAGCGGTATATCGTGAAGTGTTCGAAACGGTATTATTTTATCAGTCGTTATTAACGCAAAGCTCGCAAACACAGTATTCATCGGTGGCTATTGGGTTTGCATTAGGTGTGGTTTTATTAGCGCTTATTGCATGGGTGTTAGTTAAATATTCGATTAAGTTACCTATTGCTAAGTTTTTTGCGTATACAACGTATTTATTATTTGCACTTGCCTTTGTATTAATGGGTAAAGCTGTCATTGCATTACAAGAGGCTGATTTAGTCGCGATTAGTGTAATGCCGATAAACTTTGATATTGCACTACTGGGTTTAAAATCTACGTGGCAAGGCTTTATAGCGCAACTTACCGTAGCTGTTATATTTAGCTTTTACATTATTAAAGCTAAAAAACGCTAGCAAACACATCCTTAATAGTAAAAAGTTGTACGTGGCTTTTTACTATTAAGGGTTTAGATCATGCCCACGTATCTAAATGTTTATTCCCTTCGTCATCTACGGTAATCGCTTTTTCATTAGCTGCACTTGCACTTTTTTTGCCCTGCGCCTGCGCTAATCTTTTTTTGTTGAGCGTCTGCTTTTTTTCATTTTCAAGCTTAATTTTTTGCGCTTGCGGCATATTTTGCACACCTGCAATATGAAATGTACTTTTTGGCTCAAGCTCTAACCGCGAAATTTTCCCTAAAAAAGGGATCATTATATCCATACTCCCCTCCTTAACCTGTTTATTAAAAATTAGATAAATTGACCAACAAAGCCCAATTTGCCTACAATTTAAACATTAAAACAACTAAAAATACTGATTAGCTCTCAATATTATCGGCAGTTATAAGATATGCTTTAATTTGGTAAAAAAAAACTTGCCTTAGCTAGGCGGTTTATGTTTTTATGAATGCGAAATTTATTGAAACAGATTAAAGCTTAACGCTCACTAAATAGCGGTAAGCAAAATAGGATACAAAAATGCGCTTAAACCTGACAACAGTACATCATCACCACCATTCACCGGAATAACCTGTCAGGTCTTTCGCTGAGAGGTTATTCCTAAAAGGAACCTCTGGCGATTCAAAACACATTGATTCATTTTCGCCCTGAGGTTCCCCTCGGGGTTTTTAGTTTTTAAATTAAAGGAAAATGAATAATGAGTAACACAAATCGTCTACGTATCGCCATCCAAAAAGGCGGTCGCCTGTCTAAAGATTGTCAAGATTTACTAAAGCAACTAGGTGTTAAATTAAACCTACGTGAGCAACGCTTAATTGCACACTCAACCAATATGCCAATTGACGTACTTCGTGTGCGCGATGACGATATTCCGGGCTTAGTAATGGACGGTGTTTGTGATTTAGGTATTGTTGGCGAAAACGTACTAGTAGAAGTACAAGCCGAACGCGAACGCCAAGGTGTACCAAGCGAAGTTAGCAAACTAGCAAAACTAGACTTTGGTTACTGCCGCCTTGCACTTGCATGGCCACAAGAGCTTGGCCCACGTGATAAAAGCTGGTTTGAAGGCAAACGTATTGCAACAACCTACCCAGAAATATTAACGCAATGGTTAAAGCGCGAAGGCATTAATGCAAGCACTGTAATGCTTACAGGCTCAGTAGAAGTAGCCCCACGTGCCGGTCTTTCAGATGCAATTTGTGATTTAGTTTCTACCGGTGCAACGCTTGAAGCGAACGGCTTGATTCAAGGTGATACAATTTTAGAATCAAACGCGTGTTTAATTCAAAATAAAGACCTGCAAGATGAAAACAAACTAGCGCTAATCAATAAGCTTATGCCGCGCCTTCGTGGTGTAAAACAAGCTAAAGAAAGCAAATACATTATGCTACACGCGCCAAAAACTAAACTTGATGAAATTTGCGAAATTTTACCAGGCTCTGGCCAACCTACTCTACTTGCACTTGCTGGTAACGAAGAGTACGTAGCGCTTCACATGGTAAGCAGCGAAACATTATTTTGGGAAACAATGGAGCAGCTTAAAGCCCTAGGCGCTAACTCTATTTTAGTAATGCCAATTGAAAAAATGATGGAGTAAGTACCATGCTTCGTTGGAATGAGGAATCTTCACAAGTACAAGCAGCGGCGCTAATGCGCCCTGCGGTTTCTGCCAGCGCAAAGGTTGAAGCTATATGCCAAACAATTATGAGCGATGTGAAAGAGCAAGGTGATAAAGCCTTACTTGATATGGCTAAAAAGTTTGATAATAGAGCTAACCCTCGTTTACGTGTACCGCTTGATGAAATAAACGCATCAGAGCAAGCACTAAGCGCAGAGCTTAAATACGCAATTGACACCGCTTATGCAAACGTTAAACGTTTTCACGAAGCGCAATTGCCTAAAGATATTAAGTTATCAACCCAACCTGGCGTTGAATGTGAACTGAAATATCAGGCCATCGAAGCTGTGGGTATTTATGTACCAGGTGGCAGTGCTCCACTGCCATCATCGGTTATTATGCAAGGTGTACTTGCACAATTAAGTGGTGCTAAAACCGTCGTACTTGCCACCCCTGTGCAAGGTGATGAAAGCATTAACCCTGCGATATTATATGCAGCTAAGTTATGTGGCATTACAACTTTAATTGAAAGTGGTGGCGCAGGTGCAATTGCCGCAATGGCCTACGGCACCGAATCAGTACCTAAAGTGAACAAAATTTTTGGCCCAGGTAATAGCTTTGTAACGATGGCAAAACAGCTTGTTGCGCAAACAATTCCTGGAATGGCAATCGATATGCCAGCAGGCCCTTCTGAAGTATTAGTGATTGCAGATGAGCGTGCAAATCCAGAATTTATAGCGGCAGATTTACTCTCGCAAGCTGAGCACGGCGCAGACTCGCAAGTTATTTTATTGTGTAACAGCGAAAGTATCATTGAGCAAACGCAGCAGGCGCTTACACGCCAGCTTGCTAAATTAAGCCGCAAAGAGACAGCCGAGCAAGCTCTGGCTAATTCATCACTTATTTTAGTCGACTCTATTGAGCAAGCATTTGACGTATCAGCGCAATATGGCCCTGAGCACTTAATTTTGCAATTAGCAGATTCAACACCTTACTTAGATAAAGTAAAAAATGCAGGCTCGGTATTTGTTGGCGACTACACGCCAGAATCAGCGGGCGATTACGCATCGGGTACTAACCACGTGTTACCTACCTACGGTTACAGTGCAACCTATTCAAGCTTAAACTTGCTTGATTTTTTCCGCACTTACACAGTACAAACTATAAGTAAAAGTGGCCTAACACAGCTGTCAAAAGCTATTTTGCCACTAGCAGATGCAGAAGGCCTTGATGCACACGCAAATGCGGTTTCAATTCGTTTAGAGGCAATTAAAAATGAGCAATGAGAGCGCACAAGCGACTAGCTTATTACCACAAAATATTGCAGCTCTTGCTGCCTATAGCTCTGCTAAAAGTGAAAAGCTAACAGGGTCAACGTGGTTAAATGCCAATGAAAGCCCGTACGCTAAAAATATTGAACTGAGTATTGAAGATTTAAATCGCTACCCAGATCCACAACCGCAATTGGTTATTGACCGCTATGCTGCGTATGCAGAGCTTGAAAGCGAAAACGTATTAATGACGCGCGGCGCCGATGAAGGAATTGAGCTTTTAGTACGTACCTTTTGCGAACCTGCAAAAGACAGCATTGCGTTATTTTTGCCAACCTACGGTATGTACAAAGTAACCGCTGATACGCACAACGTTGCAATCAATGGCTTAACCCAAGCGTTATTACTTGATGGCAGTGTTGATGAAATAGTTGAGGCAGTGGACAGCTCAAAATTGGTGTTTATTTGTAATCCAAATAACCCAACCGGTAGCATAACCCCCCTTGAAAAAGTAAAAGCAATTGCAACAGCGCTTGCCGGTAAAGCTTTAGTTATTGTTGATGAAGCCTACATTGAGTTTTGCCCTGAGCAAAGTGCTACAGCGCTGATTAACGAATATAGTAATGTAGTGGTACTGCGCACTTTGTCTAAAGCGTTTGCGCTTGCAGGGTTAAGAACCGGTTTTACACTTGCACAAGAAACTGTACTTGCCCCTATTCGTAAAGTGATTGCGCCGTATCCGGTATCGGG
>NZ_AUTO01000178.1:0-22218 GCF_000498055.1 Pseudoalteromonas sp. TB51 | reverse complement strand
AAGCCATAGCGCCTGATGCAATTACATCAATGCGCCGCCAAGTGACTATTTTAAATAGTTTAAAAGCTAAGCTTGTACAGTGGTTAAACGCATCCCCTGCTGCATTAAAAATTCTCACTGGTGAAGGTAACTTTGTTACCTTAAAATTAGCCGACAAAAACTACTTTAAAGTAGCACTTGAACAAGGTTTAGTGATGCGCGCGTTTACCCTCTACGGTGAAGACGATTGGCTACGTATCTCCATTGGTAATGAGCAAGAACTTGAGCAAGTAAAAATTTGGTTAGATGGCCTTGATAAGCCAGCAACCTCACCTCTTTTATCAGGACAAGAAGTATCATGAGTAACCCCTATTTATTTATTGACCGTGACGGCACCATAATTGAAGAGCCAATCACCGACAAACAGGTAGACAGCCTAGAAAAATTAGCGTTTTTACCTGGTGTTATCCCGGCTTTATTACAATTACAAGCCGCAGGATACCGCTTAGTAATGGTATCTAACCAAGATGGCTTAGGCACAGACAGCTTCCCGACTGCTGACTTTGATATAGCTCAAGATAAAATGATGGACATACTGCAAAGCCAAGGCATTAGCTTTGACGAGGTATTGATTTGTCCACACTTTGACGAGCAAAACTGTGATTGCCGTAAACCTAAAACAGGTTTATTAACTGAGCTTATGCGCTCAGGCAAAGTTGATTTAGCACGTTCATACGTCATTGGCGATCGCCAGACCGATATTGGTCTTGCTCAAAACTTATGTTGTGAAGGCATTTTGTATGATGGCAGCTGGCCTGCCATTGTTACAAAGCTTACAACTGCCAACCGTGAAGGCCGTGTTACGCGTAACACCAAAGAAACCCAAATTGATGTAGCCATAAACCTAGATCAAACTAAAAACGGTAGCATTGAAACAGGCCTTGGCTTTTTTGATCATATGCTTGATCAAATTCGCACCCACGCCAACATTGGTCTAAATATTAAAGCGAAAGGCGATTTACACATAGACGAGCACCACCTTGTTGAAGACATTGGTATTGCCCTAGGTGTTGCGCTTAAACAAGCGCTGGGTACTAAATCGCAAATAGCGCGCTATGGTTTTGCGCTACCTATGGATGAGTGTAAAGCTGAAGCACAAATTGATTTATCGGGCCGCGCTTCATTTGTATTAAACGCTAACTTTAGCCGCGAAAAAGCCGGCGATTTAGACGTACAAATGGTTGAGCACTTTTTCAAAAGCTTAAGCGATAATGCCGCTATTAGCCTTATTTTATCGGTGAGCGACGGTAACTGTCATCACCAAGTAGAAGGCTTATTTAAAGCGTTTTCACGTGCCCTTCGTATGGCAGTAGCACAAGACACGACCCAACAAACAGCCAGCTCTAAGGGATGTTTATGATTGCCATAATTAATACCGGGTGTGCCAATATAAATTCAGTTCGTTTTGCCTTTGAACGCTTAGGTCAAACGCCAACAGTCATTACCTCACCAGAGCAATTAGCCGGCTTCGAGCGTGCTATATTACCAGGCGTGGGACATGCATCTGTTGCCATGAAGCGTCTAGTAGATAACGGCTGGCAACAAGCTATAAACGAATACCAGCGCCCACTTATGGGAATTTGCTTAGGTATGCAGTTACTGTGCGAAAGCACCGAAGAAGGTAACGTACAATGCTTAGGTAAAATACCAGGCCAAGTAAAAGCCCTTGATGTTGGCAATTTAACGTCGCCGCATATGGGTTGGAATAACTTAAGCGTAAATAAAGAGCATGCACTTACCAAAGGCTTGACACAAGACGAGCAAGTGTACTTTGTACATAGCTTTGCGCACACCGTAAACGATGCAACACTTGTAAGCGGCGAATACGGCCAAACCTTTTCAGCTATAGTTGCAAAAGACAACTACGCTGGCATGCAATTTCACCCAGAGCGCAGTGCAAAAGTAGGCACACGTTTATTACAAAATTTTGTTGATTGGCAGTTATAAACGGCCCATTAACCAACAATAAAGAGATTATTTGTGATTATTCCAGCATTAGACGTATTACAAAATCAAATTGTTCGTTTATACCAAGGTAAGTACGACACCGCTCAGTTTTACCCTTTTGAGCTTGGCGCACGTTTAAAAGAATACGCCGACAGCGGCGCAGGTAAATTGCACCTTGTAGATTTAGAAGGCGCACGCGATCCAAGTAAAAAACAGTGGCAACATATCCAAGCTGCAACGAAAGCGCTTAACGTACCGTATCAAGTGGGCGGCGGTATTCGTTCAGAGCAAGATGTAAGCGATTGGCTAAAAGCCGGTGCTAACCAAGTTGTTATTGGTTCTATGGCGGTAGAAAAACGCGAGCAAGTAAAAGCCTGGATTGAACAATTTGGCGCAGAGCACTTTGTTATTGCCCTTGATGTAAATAAAACAGCCACGGGCTGGGCTCCTGCAACCCATGGTTGGTTAAGTGAATCTGAATTTGGTTTACTTGAGCTTGTAGATTTTTATGTAAGCTTGGGCGTTATTGATTTTTTATGCACGGACATCAGTAAAGATGGCACCATGACTGGCCCATCGTTTGAGCTTTATGAAGATTTAACTCGCCATAACAGCAGCATTAAAGTGCAAGCTTCGGGTGGCGTAAGCTCACTTGATGACATTAAAAAGCTTAAAGAGCTGGGCGTAGGCGGCGTTATTTTAGGTAAGTCACTACTTGATGGCGCATTTAGTGTTGAGGAGGCGTTGGCATGTTATCAAAACGCATAATCCCGTGTTTAGATGTAAAAGACGGCCAAGTAGTAAAAGGCGTTAAATTTAAAGGCCACGAAATAGTGGGCGATATTTTAACAATGGCAAAAGCCTACAGCGATGCCGGCGCCGATGAACTGGTTTTTTACGAAATCAGCGCAAGTGTTGAAAAACGCCTACTTGATGTAAATTGGGTAGAGAGCATTGCCCGCCACATNGGTAGCCGATGCAGCACGTGTACTAGAGCGTGGCGCTGACAAAATAAGTATTAACAGCCCAGCTATTGCCCGCCCTGAGCTTATAAAAGAGCTGCACGATGAATTTGGTAAGCAATGTGTTGTTGTAGGTATTGATAGCTTTTACGATGAAGTGACCGGCGAATACTTAGTGTATCAATTAACCGGCGATCCTAATGCATCAAGCCGTACACGTTACAAAACCGAAGAATGGGTTAAACGCGTACAAGACTTAGGCGCAGGCGAAATTGTTTTAAACTGTATGAACCAAGATGGCGTACGTAATGGGTACGACAATGAGCAGCTGAGTAAAATGCGCGCATTATGTAATATTCCCTTAATCGCATCAGGCGGTGCAGGCAGTATGCAAGACTTTGTTGATGTGTTTAAACAAAGCGAAGTCGATGGCGCATTGGCAGCAAGCGTTTTTCACAAAAATGTGATTAACATTGGCGAATTAAAACAATTTTTAACTGATAACCAAGTGGCAGCAAGACTATGCAAGTAACACAACAAAACCAAACTCAAGTAGATTTTGCTAAAAGCGAAATGATCCCTGCGATTGTTCAAGATGCTCGCTCTGGTGTTATTTTAATGCAAGGCTTCATGAATAGCGAAGCACTAAAGGTAACGCTTGAAAGTAACAAAGTAACCTTTTACTCGCGTTCAAAGTCACGTTTATGGACCAAAGGTGAGTCATCAGAAAACTACTTAAACGTAGTATCGGTGCATACCGATTGTGACTACGACTCAATTTTAGTACTGGCTAATCCAGAAGGCCCAACATGTCACTTAGGCACACAAAGCTGCTTTGGTGATGACGCAAAACCTAGCCTAAGCTTTTTAGCTCAATTAGAAGATGTGATTGTTGAGCGTAAAAACGACGACCCAACAAAAAGCTACACCGCTTCATTATTTGCTAAAGACTTAAGCCGTAGCTGTCAAAAAGTGGGCGAAGAAGGCGTAGAAGTAGCGCTTGCTGCAATGAAACACGATAACGATGAGCTTACTAATGAATCGGCTGATTTAATTTACCACCTTACTGTATTACTCCAACGCCAAGGCTTAGCCCTTGAAGACGTTGTAAAATGCTTGCAAGGTCGCCATAAATAATACAGCTGCTTTATTTTAGCGCATTTACAGGCCCATATTTTATGGGCCTTTTTACATTATAGTATTTATTTTTTTACATAGGTTGCGTATGGTGCAGCTTATCTAATTCTTTTAGCGTTGCTTATGAATAAATCAATTATCACAGCCTTATCCTTATTGGTACTAACAGGCTGTGTAAGCCAAAAAGCCCCTGCGCCTAAAATAGTAAAAACGCAAAACACATGTAGCCCACTAAACACATTACTTAATGCGCACGCTAATGGCTTTAATGTAGTAAAAGCAAATAAAGTGGGGAATGATTTTATAAACCAGTGGCATGCTAATACTCATTTTATAGGCAATATCTGCACCATTACTCAACATAATAAACAGTTTAGTTATCAATGCACGAGTGAAAACAAACAAGCCGATGCCACAAATCTACATATACAAACAGTGGATAAAATACGTCAATGTGTAGCGTCACAAGGCTGGTACGAAAATACGAAAGAGTCAGCAACCTCAATGAGTAGTAACTTTGTTTTGGATGAAGCTCACCCAGTTATCACCTTATTTACCTCTCAAAACAGAACGCGCTATATTACCCGTTTTGAAATTGCTCCACCGCTAGGAAATTAAATGCAAAAACCCACACACTCAAACACTAAGTTAAAAACAGACTGTTTAGGCATATGTGAGCGCCGCAGCGGTTATTGCACTGGCTGCGGGCGAACTAATGAAGAAATATTTGATTGGATCATCCTTAGCCAAGAAGAAAAAAACGCCATTTTAGCGCAGCCGCGAGCTGACTTAAAAAAGCCATAATTTTGCCACTTGCGTGTAACAGCTCCCCTTTAGTATTACTAAAAACGGTAGGGGGTGAACATCATGGCAGCATTATTTGTAATAAACTTAGCGCGCTCAGCGCAGCGACTCGCAAATACTCAAACACAACTGGCACGTGTTAACTTGCCATTTGAACGGATTGATGCTGTAGATGGCGCACAATTGAGTACACAACAAAAGCTCCTGCATTACAGCCCGCAATTAAATAAACAGCAGTATCACTATCCGCTAAGTAATGGCCAAATTGGCTGCTATTTAAGCCACCGTAAAGCATGGCAAAAAATAGTTGATGAAAAACTAGATTACGCGATTGTGCTCGAGGATGACTTTTATATTGATGACAGCATTCATAATGCGATAAAAAATATTGAGCAGCTAAACCAGCCTTGGCAGCTTATTAAACTCGCCGCTTATGAAAACCGCACTCGCCCTATTGCCTATCAACAAAACCTAAATAACCACCAGCAATTAGTCATACATAAAAAGCTAATGACCGGCTGTTGTGCTTCGGCAATAAGCTATGACGGGGCTAAGCAATTACTTAAAGCCACAGCCCAATTTGGCCGCCCTGTAGATTGCGACTTACAGCATATTTGGGAAACCCACGTAAATGGTTTTTCGCTTATGCCATACCCTGTTTCGCAAAATACAGACATACAGAGCGATATTGCAAGTTGCGCTACTAAAACCAAGGTTAAAAAAGCTTTTTTGCGGCGTAAAGCACAACAAATTAAAAGCTGTATTTTTAATAAGGTTTATACAAGCGCCTTTGTAAAAAATTTTAAACAGAATGAAAAAGGAGCCTCAAAGGCTCCAAGTTTAATTACTCAACGCTTATAACATCCTTAAAAGTTGAGAACCTGGTATGCCCGTTTGTGGTAATAATGCGGGGGAAACTGCAAATGCTTCTGGAATTTTACTTTTGATTTCGTTCATTTTTTTGCGGTTATTTTGTTTATCATAAACATAGTATTTAAGGATATTTCCGTATACATCATCTTTTGCATCAACCTGCTCTAGGGTTTTTAATGCCTTATCGTAATCAGCAAGGTAAATGTATGCCAGTGCTAAGTTATCAGCAGAGCCAACATGTAGTTTCCCTTCAAGCTGTTTTGATAAATCTTCAAGTTCTACAACTGCAAGCTCATAACGCCCTAGTTGTATATACGCGGTTGCTAGTGAATTTTTTAAAAAGTAAGGCGGGTTACTACCAGGCTCATACCATTTTTCGTAAGCACTCAGTATATCTTCATATTGCTCAAGTTTAGAGTAAACGTGATCTAGCAGCCTAAAGCTTTGTAGTTTAATTTCAGCTTCTTCAAAACCAGCAAGTTTATCTCTATTTAAGTGCCATTGTTGTATGCCTTGCGCAGCTTGGTTTAACAGTTCAGGGTTATCACTTTTTGCCCCTGCTGCACTTTTAAGAAGCTGTGCAAGTTGTTGATTATATTCTTCACTTTTAACAGGAGCCTGAGACGTATTATTACTTTGCTGCTTGTTATCTGAACTACCATCTACAATTTGCGCTGCAGCTAAAGCACTAAAAGACATTGCCGCCGCAACCATAACCAAATATTTACTTTTCATTGTTTTTTCCTTGTTTAACATTTTGATCCTCTGAATATTAAAACTCTTAGAATGAGCAATATTCAAAAGTGGGGGGGTAAAAAAGTTAGGCGAGCTTTTAGCACTTTGCTCTTGTAGCAATAAACTGGCTAAATCTAATTGGTATTTACCTTTTAGCTTTTGCATACACAACTCATCACAGCTAAGTTCGAGTTGCTCTCTTGCTAAACCAGTTAACTTTAAGCAAATAGGATTCCACCAAAAAACGCTTTCTATAAAACAAATAAGCCACGTCCAATAAATATCACCTTGTTGTAAATGGGTTACCTCGTGCTGAATGACTGAATCTAATTCTTTACGATTTACCATCGTCGACTCTAACCAAATAACAGGCTTTATTAATCCTGTAGCAAAAGCTGGCTCTGTATGGGTTGTTAGTCTAATTGAATACTGATTGTTGATGTGTTTAAGTTCAGGACTTGGCTTTGAGTTAATGTATAAATTTTTTATAAGCTTTACATATAAGCCCATGCGTAATAAAAACAATCCAAAACCAGCTAAAACTAGAACCATAAAAACAATACTAAGTGATGGCAATAAGTCCCATATACTAATATCGCTTTGTAATTCATCCTTAATTACTACTTTTTCAGCGTTTGGTATTAATGCTTTAACATCGGGAATCAATTGCGCCACGTTGAATGTGTAACGATTTGCCCCTTCAAATAACGGTAGCTGGGAAAAGTACTGCCAAGGGACAAACCAACATGCCAAGGCAATCATTAACATGTAAAAGTTTAATCGTGCAGGGGCATTTTTTAATCCTTTTACTGTAAGTAAAATACATAAGCTAATAAGCGTGCAAGTTAGTAAATAATCCGTCATTACCCTCTCCTTTAATCTAACTTCTTATTTTTTAAAAGCGTTTGTAAGTATTCTATATCTTCATCATTTAGCTTTTCTTCTTTGATAAAGTGGGCAATTAAACTACGAGAATTACCTTTAAAAAATCGTTGCATAAAACTAGGCATAGCTTGCTCCGATAACGCGTCTTGAGTCACGATTGTTCTAAAAACAATGGCTCGCCCTTCATGTCCACAGCGCTCAATCGCTCCTTTATGTTCTAACCTATCTACAATAGTTTTGACTGTTGTATAGGCTACTTGTTTATCAGCTAAAAGCACTTTATGTAGTTGACTCGCAGTACAAGGTTCTTCCTGCCAGAGCAGCTGCATAATATCCATTTCAAAATCACTAAGTTTCATTGTCGCTCCTATTACTACACTTGTAGTGGTACTGTTACAAATGTAGTAGTAAGAAATCTTAGTGTCAATACAAAGTTGTTATATGAATAAAAAATAAACGGTAGGAATATAAAAGTCTCAGGAAGGCTTTATAATAAAGACTTATAAAACAAGAAGGTACAATTATTAATTGATTTTAGTAAAACATAAAAAACGAGAGTATATTTTCAACTAACGCTTTTATGTTTTAAGCTTTTTATGAAAGGTAGTGAGGTAACTATGCTTTATCGAGCGCTTGGCTTACATCGGCAATAATATCGGCAATGTTTTCAATACCGACTGATAGGCGAATTAAATCACGGCTCACACCTGCGTTTGCAAGCTCTTCATCATTTAATTGGCGGTGTGTAGTTGACGCTGGGTGACAAGCCAGCGATTTAGCATCGCCAATATTAACTAAACGCAAGATCATATTAAGCGCATCAATAAAGCGCGTGCCTGCTTCAAGGCCGCCCGCAATACCAAAACTTAAAATGCCTGAGGCTTTACCACTGGTGATTTTTTGGCTCATTGCATTATATGGGCTTGATGTTAAACCAGCGTAGTTAACCCAAAGAACTTTAGGGTGATTTTCTAAGTATTCAGCCAGTTGCTGCGCGTTTTCGCAGTGGCGATCCATTCGCAAGCCTAAGGTTTCTAGGCCAATTAAAATGTCAGATGCGTTTTTAGGCGCAAGTGCTGCACCGGTATTTCTAAGTGGCACTACTCTACAACGACCAATAAAGGCTGCTTCTGCAAAGGCATCGGTATAGACCACATTGTGATACGACGGATCGGGCTCATTCATCATTGCAAAGCGTGTGGCATTGGCTTTCCAATCAAATTTACCTGAATCAACAATCATACCGCCAATAGCTGTACCGTGTCCGTTTATATACTTTGTCAGTGAATGAACCACTATATCGGCACCTAACTCAAATGGGCGGCATAAATACGGGGTCGCCACAGTATTATCAACAATAAGTGGTACCCCTTTACTATGAGCAATGTTAGCTAAACGCTCAATATCGACAATATTACCTGCCGGGTTACCAATGGACTCACAAAATACTGCGCGGGTATTATCATCAATCGCGTCTTCAAAGGCGCTAAAATCATCAGCTTTAATCATGCGAGCTTCAATACCTTGGCGCGGTAACGTATGGGCAAATAAGTTATATGTACCGCCATATACTTGGCTGGTGCTGACAATATTAGTGCCTACTTCACACAAGCATTGAATAGCATAGGTAATAGCTGCCATGCCCGAGGCTACCGCTAGCGCACCAATGCCCCCTTCCATTGCAGCAATACGCTGTTCAAGCACCGCATTGGTTGGGTTCATAATACGAGTATAAATATTGCCTGGTACTTTTAAGTCGAATAAATCAGCGCCGTGTTGCGTGTTATCAAACGTGTAAGATGAGGTATTATAAATAGGCACTGCTGCTGATTTTGTGGTTTCTTCAGACTCGTAACCATGGTGCAGTGCTAATGACTCTAATTTCATAATTATTTCCTTCAATATTGTGATGATTAAACCTAGCATTATTAGCTTATAAAATGCACATGAATTAAATTAATGAATTATGAGTGTCAGGGGTATTAAAGTTTGCGGGATGAGTTTTGCTCAATCTAGAGGGTGTTTTATTTCACTGCATAGGTTTTGTTTTATCAAAATACCAAAGCAGAAGCAGTAAAGCCTATCATATTTATGTGTAGCGTTATTTGGCTAAAGGGTTTAAATACTAAATGCGGTGGGCGGCTCGATTTACGCTATTTACAGCTCACTGGGTTTAGGTTGACACTTATAATAAATGTACTTATAACGCTTTAAAATCAAGTAACTGTAATGCAGGCAGCGGTTTACTAAAATAGTAACCTTGAATCAGATCGCAATTTAGCTCGGCTAGTAGTTTTTGTTGTGCTGATGTTTCTACGCCTTCAGCTACCACACTTAAGCCTAAGCTATGCGACATTGCAATTGTGGCTTTAACTAAGCTGTAGTCTTCTTGGTTTTCTGTAATACCACAAATAAAGCTGCGATCTATTTTTAATACCTCAAACGGATATTGCCTTAAATAGCGAAGCGATGAGTAGCCTGTGCCAAAGTCATCCATGGATAGTTTAATACCGAGCTTATTAAGTGCATACAATGACTCTGTAATATTGGTTTGCACGCTCATTAACACGCCTTCGGTTATTTCAAGCTCGACATTTTTAGCGCTTACTCCGGTTTTTTCTAACGTGCTTGCTATAAAATTTAGCAGCTCTGAATCTCTAAATTGGCTTGGTGATAAATTAATTGCCATGCTGTAGTTTTGTTGAGAGCTTGCCTGCCACTGCGTTAAAAATGCTAATGCCTGCTCAATAACAAACTTTCCAATAGGAATAATTAAACCTGTTTGCTCTGCTAACGGAATAAACTCATCGGGCATAACCTTACCAAGCACACTATTGTTCCAGCGTAATAGCGCTTCAGCCCCAATTATTTTAAGTGTTTTAGCATCGCATTTAGGTTGGAAATACAATTCAAATTCGTTTTTTTCAAGAGCAACATGCATCTGCTCTTCTATTGCTAACCGCCTTTTTATGGCGGTATTCATTTCGCTGGTAAAGCAGGCGTAGGTGTTTCTGCCAAGCGCTTTTGCTTGGTACATTGCTGTGTCTGCATGGCGTAATAAATCAGAGGCTGTTACCCCATTATCAGGGTACAAAGCCACGCCAATACTTAACGTTAATAACAATTCGCGGCCATCTATTTCAAAGGGGGTTCTAAAGCTTTTAAGTAAGCGTGTAACAATCTCGTCTAGCTGTTTTTTACTGTGTAGCTCTGGTTGTAAAATAATGAATTCATCGCCCCCCAACCTGCCTACGGTCGCGTTTTCATTAACTATTTGGCTCAATTTATTAGCGGCGCTGATAAGTAATGAATCGCCAATTTCATGCCCGAGTGTGTCGTTTACTTTTTTAAAGTCATCTAAGTCGATAAAAATAACAGCGGCTAAAATGTTTTTTTCGCTCGCAGTGTTAATTAGCTGAGTAAGTCGTTTTAAAGAATTAAAACGATTAGGGAGTAGCGTTAAGCTATCGTAATAGGCTTGTTTACGTATAAGTTTGTTTGACTCATGCTGCTCTGTTATGTCGCGAATTATCACCATGACTTGGTCTGAATGATGTAAATAACTCACTCGCGCTTCGAAATACAACACGCCTTTGGGTACTAAAAGTTCGTATTCAAAGCATACATTACCTTTGTGAATTAACAGCTCTTGAATATTGTCTTTAAACATTTTGGCTACAGTATAGGGCAATACGCTAAACATCGATTTATTTAAAAATTGCTCAGGCTGTAAATGTAAGTTGCTCAAATCATTAGCATGGTAATCAACTATAGTGCCATCCGGTTTGAGTAAAAAGTACAAATCAGGAATGGCTTCAAATACTTTTTCGAGCATCTGCTGTTTATCCATAGCTTGCGCTTGTGCTTGTTTTACATCGCTCAAGTCTATGTCGATGCAGTACATCTGTTTTACCCCATGCTGATTTGTAAACATAACATGGCTTGAAAACACAGTAACACTGCTGCCATTTTGATGCTGTAATGTAAGCTCAGCCGCGGGTATTTCGATATCGTTTATGAGCCACTCACGATGAGCATCTATAACCGCATCTTGCATTTGAGGCGGAATAATTAAATCTTCTAGTTTTTTTCGGTTGCGTACTCTTTTGTATAGCCATAAAGCAGCTCACTGCCTTTATTCCAATAAATAACGCGGCGCTGCTCATCGTATCCTTGCACAGAAATACTGTGTATCGCATCAAATAACTGATGCAGCGGATCGTTAAGCACAAATTGATGTGAGAGGATTTGAGTGGTTTTTAATGACTTCATTTATACGCAACCTAGAGTCGTTATTAACACAATAATAGGACGTACTCTTAGAATTAGCACTTTTAGGTTGGTTTTTAAGTGATATACCTTTGCATAAGATATAAAAAAAGGAGCCAAAGCTCCTTTTTTTAAACGCTATTATGATTAATCAGCTTGCACATTAATCGGGTGCTCTACCCCCACCCATGCTTTAAATAAAGCGCGTTGAGATAAAGTTGCATTTTTATCAGCAACCACCTTTTTAGGTTTATCATAATCTTGCGATAAAACGAGGGTTGTTGATTGAAGTGCATCGCGACGAATAAAATCGATAGTGACTTTTTCACCCGCTTTAAATACTTCTAAGCTCGATTTTAAATCTTTTCCAACATGCTGCTTGTTAACCGCCACAATTTTATCATCTGTTGTGAGGCCCGCTTGCCATGCTGCTCCGCCTCTGCGAACGTGGGTAAGTGTTAATAACTCGCCGCTATTTTTTGCAGTGGCATCAATGCTTGCTAATGGCTTAGCGCTCTCAGGGCGAGTAAGCTTTAAGCCAACTTTACCTAATAAAGCATCAAAATCTATATTAGCTGGGGTACTCACGTTATCGTGCCACCACGTTGTGTAGTCTTCACCTGTTAGGTCTTTTAATATTGCCAGTACATCTTGCTCAGTAAACCCTTGTGGTAACGTGTGCTTGTTGTATAAAGCGTTGTGTACTTGGCGGTAGTTAACTTTTGCCTGGGTTGTTTCTAATAAATGTATATCTAACAACATAGAAAGCAATGAGCCTTCTAAATATATATTGGTGCTGTAATTACGCGCGTGATCGCCGCCTTGGTTTATCCATTTATCAAAGCTTGTTTCGCTGGCACTTTGTACTTCTCGACCTGGTGTTTGTAAGTGACGATTAATAGTTTTACTCATCACTTTAAAAAACTCATCGGTGGTTTCTATGCCTGAGCGCACTAATAGATGATCTTCAAAGTAGCTAGTAGAACCTTCCGAAATCCATAATAAATTTGAGTAGTTCATGTTGGTGTAATCATAAGGCGCCAGCCCTTTAGGGCGGTAAGCTTTTACATTCCAGGTATGAATAAATTCATGCGCGGCGGTACTTATAAAGCCTAAGTAGTCTTCGCGGCTACCAAAACGATTCCGTGGGCGCTGTATAATGGTTGAGTTTAAATGCTCAGTTGCCCCGCCAGCACCCGATGTAGCATGCACCATAAATACATAACGCTCATACGGGTAGCTATTCCAAATAACATTACCTGTGGTCACTAATTTTTTTAAATCAGTAAGCATTAGTTGCTCATCGTAGTTGCCTTCGCCCCATATAGCTAACTCGTATTGGCGGCCATCTACTTCAAATTTATGAAGTTTGTTAATTCCTGTCTCTATTGGTGAGTCTACCAGTACATCGTAGTCTGCGGCTTTAAAACTGTGTTTATTACTCGCATTTTCCATACCTGATACAGAGCGCCACGCTTTAGGCACCTTTAAATCTACGGTAACTGGTTCTTGGCGAAACGATTCACTAAACATAAAAAAGCCAGATGCATCAATAAACGCATGGCTATCGTCTATGTGGCGTGCACGTTTACCTAACTCGTTTGCATATACTTGATAATCAATATTCACGTGTGTTGGCTCAGCTAAATGCACTCGCCATGTGCTGTGATTAATTTTTTCCCATTTTAATGCATTGCCATTGTCGTCTGTGGCCGCAAAGTAACGTACCCCATTGGCTAAATTTAATATTTCGTAGCGACCAGTACGCCATGCAGGCAATTTAACATCGATATGCGATTGCGCCGACTTTGGAAACTCTACACTTACATTACCTAAATGATGTTGTGGCTGTGTAATACTTAAAGAATAATTTACATCGGCTAACGCAGGGGCTGCACAACAGGCCGCTAACATTGACAGGACAAAACGCTTTTTCATAATGACTCAAAGTTACTTATTATTTGAAATAAGCCTAACAAGGCATAAATTAAAAGTGAATTAAAAACGACAAACAACCTAATAGCTCAGTTTACATGCAGGGTCTAAGTAAAAATGCTAAGTTTTTAATTAGATAACTACACTTAATATGATTTTGTTGTAAACTGAAGGTAATGTAATTAATACGATGGCGGTATGCTTAGGTGTCTGAAAACTCTAACGCTGTAGATAAAAAGTTAAAGCAAGCAATTGAAGCAAGGGTAGCCATTGAAAATGCGCGTAAGCTCCAAGTTGATACTTTATCAAATCTAACTGCAAAACTGTCTTTAAGCTGTAAAGGGCTTGATATTGAGCTTGATAATAAACTCGCCAAATTTAGAAGTTCGCTAAATAAAGGTGTCGGGTTTGAAATATTATCCCCTTTAATAGATGACATTTTATTGTTACTGCAAAACCAAGAGGCGTTACAAACAGCCCATCAGCGAGAGCTGTTTTCGAGCGTACAAACAGCCGGTAAGCTTTTACAAAAAACCAAAGGCTTACCAGATGATACCCGCCGCACCTTAAGACATTTACTCGACCACGAAATTAATAATGTACAGTCTACGCACGACTACATCCCGATATTAAATCAGCTTATTAACTTTTATCACCATGCTTTGCATAGCAAGCTTTCAACCACGGATGAAACAAGCACCAATGCTTCTCCTCGTATGGCTAAAAAGCTGTTAGAGCTTGCAAATGAGCTGGTGTTAGAGGATGAATCGACTGAACAAATTAAACAAATAAAAAATACAATTACCGAAAACGATAATGTAGAAGCCCTGTTGCAAGCTGCTTTAAATATAATAAGCGTCGTGGTCAAAAATATCAGTAAAGAGCGCCAATCGGCACAAAGCTTTTTAGTCTCGCTTAACCAAACATTAGAAGAGTTGCACTCATCAATTGTATCTACCAGCCAGCACTCAAAGTCAATGGGGGAAGAGTTCGATACACTAAATAAACGTATTGAAGGAAAAATAAAGCATTTAAACGAGCAAACCCAATCTGCTACGTCTATTTCCTCTTTAAAAGAATTAGTTGATAACGAGCTAAAATCTCTCAGCCAAGACTTTATTGCTAAAGAGCAGCTAGAAAGAAAAGACCGCGAAACGCTGATTGCCAGTTTTGATGAAATTAACCAGCGAATTGGCAGCTTAGAAGGCAAACTAACCAAATATAAAAAACGCCTAAACGAGCAACGCTTTAAAAGTTTACTCGACAGCCTTACAAAACTTCCAAATAGAGCGGCTTTTGATGAACGTTACAATCACGAGCTTCACTTATTTAATGTCCAAGCCTCGGATGTTACCCTAGTGGTTATTGATGTGGATCACTTTAAGTCAATTAATGATAGATTTGGTCATACTGCAGGCGATATAACCTTACAAGTTATTGCAAAGGCGCTGCAAAAATCAGTAAGGCAGTCTGATTTTATAGCCCGCTACGGCGGAGAGGAATTTGTACTACTAATGCCTGGGCTTTCGTTGTTGAACGCAGCGCAGCCGCTTGAAAAACTTAGAAAAGTGATTAAAAATATTCCTTTTAAATTTAGAGAAAAAGAAATAGAAATCACCATTTCGTTAGGCGCTACACAATTTAAAAAAGGCGATACACCGCTCAAAGCATTCGACAGAGCAGATGACGCCCTTTATGAAGCAAAGAAAACGGGTCGGGATCGCCTTTGTATGAGTAAATAATGTCATAATTCTCAATTAGTTTGAGTGCTAAAGTAGATGACATGCAGTTTTTACATTTTAAGTAGCAAGGAGAATGCCGATGTTAATACAGTTAAACCCGACTGGGGTTTTAGATTTACTGTCACAATTGGAAGTTGATTTATTAGAGCAATCTTCAGCCAGTGAACGTTATCGACTTTTTAGAAACTGTGCCTTAGCCGTCCTTAACGTAGGCAGCCACACAGACGCAAGTAATGAAATTTACGACAAATACCAAGACTTTGATATTCGTTTAGTCAGTCGCGAGCGCGGCATTAAAATTGAATTAGAAAACCCTCCCGAAACCGCCTTTGTTGATGGCGAAATAATTACCGGTATTCACGAGCATATTTTTTCGGTGATCCGCGATATTTTATTTATTTGCCAAAAGTACGAAAAAGATCTTAAAGAACAAAAAGCCATTACCCACATGGTATTTGATATGCTCAGAAACGCCGGGGCGCTGCGCGTTAACAGCGAACCAAATATGATTGTGTGTTGGGGTGGGCATTCAATTAACGAAATAGAATATAAATATACAAAACAAGTAGGTTACGAGCTTGGCTTACGTGGTTTAAATATATGTACTGGCTGCGGCCCAGGGGCAATGAAAGGCCCGATGAAAGGTGCCACTATTGGCCATGCTAAACAACGTATTAGCGAAAACCGTTATCTTGGTTTGACCGAGCCTAGTATAATTGCCGCAGAGCCGCCAAACCCTATTGTAAATGAGCTGGTAATTTTACCCGACATTGAAAAGCGCCTTGAAGCATTTATTAGAACGGCGCATGCAATTATTATATTCCCAGGTGGTGCAGGTACTGCAGAAGAATTACTTTATTTATTAGGTATTTTGCTGCACCCAGATAACGAAAAACAGTGTTTGCCTGTTATTTTAACCGGCCCTAAAGAAAGCGAAGCGTACTTTAGCGAGTTATGTAAATTTGTAGAGCTGACATTAGGCAAAGAAGCCCTTGATAAGTTTGAAGTAATCATTGATGATCCAGCGCTAGTAGGGCAAAAATTAAAATCAGCTATGGCAAATGTACGTAATTATCGTAAAAGCCAAGGCGATGCCTACTACTTTAACTGGACACTTAAAATCGATAACGATTTTCAGCAACCTTTTGCACCTACACACGAAAACATGGCAAGTTTAGATTTGCACCTAGAACAGCCCAAGCAGCAATTAGCAGCTAACCTACGTAGAGCGTTTTCGGGGATTGTTGCTGGCAATGTCAAAGATGAAGGCCTACGCGCTATAAAAGCACATGGACCTTATGTGTTAAGTGGTGAGCCTGATTTAATGAAAGATATGGATAAACTATTACAAGCATTTGTAGACCAAGGTCGTATGAAGTTACCCGGTAGTAAGTATATCCCTTGTTATGAAATAAAAGCATGAGTTTGACTATTTGAAACCCCATTTACTTTTAATTGATGCGCTTAATTTAATTAGGCGCATTTACGCAGTTGACGCTAACCAAACACACCATAGTGAAGAGCAGATGCTAAAGGCCAGTTGCGCGCGCGTAGCACATGCTTGCAAAAAGCTTTTACAGTCAACAAATGCCACTCACGCTATAGCTGTTTTTGATGGCGACAAAAGCTGGCGCTACCACTTTTATAAGCAATATAAACACTCTAGGGCCCCCATGCCCGACACGCTTAAAAATGCGCTGCACTACTTTAAAGAAGCTATAGAGCAAACGGGTATCGTTGTATTTGAACCGCTCAACGATGAAGCCGACGATATCATAGCCACTTTAGCCGACAAAGCTGCAAAAAATAAGATAAACAGTACCATTGTTTCTACCGATAAGGGTTTTTTACCTTTTTTGAACGACTATATTTGTGTGTACGATTATTTTAAAAAGAGCTACCTAGATTGCGTCAGCATTGAGCAGCGCTTTGGTATTGAGCAAAGTAAACTTATTGATTTTTGGGCCTTAGCGGGTGATAAAACTAACGATGTACCCGGCGTTAAAGGCATAGGGACTAAATCGGCTCTGCTTATTGTAAATACCTACGAAAGCATAGATAGCGCCATAGAAGATGATACCCTATCAAGCAGTATTCAAAAAAAGCTAGTTGAGCAAAAAGACATGTATGTTATTTCTAAACAATTAGTCACTTTGCGAACAGATATACAGCTAGGTTTTAGTTTAAAGCAGTTAAGGTTGCATTAGTCGCATGTTGATAGCACTGTTTAAGCGCACAACATATACTCACTTTATTGTTGCGAGTGTGAGTTAAAAATGATTAAAAAGTTTATAAGATACTTAATATTAGGGTTAGGCTTGTATGCACTCATTGCGACTTTAGTGATCACCTTTTATAAAGATGACCCGCAAGCAATGATTTGGCAAGACCGTGAGGCTTTTAACGAGCGCTACATAAGAAAGCTGTCAATTGATGAGGCAGTGACTTTAAACAGTGTACTCGATTATTTAGGAAGCCCCGATTTAACCTATGCCAAACGTAATAAAGACCAAGTATGGCAGATTGTTTTTTACCGTACTCAGCACCAAACTTCAGATGGCATAACTACGATGGATGAATGCACCGGCTTATTATTTAAAAATGGTGAGTTATTTTTATGGGGCCCCAGCGCCTATACAACTTATCAGGAAAAGATCAGGTGATGGCCAATGGATGAGCCTATTTCAAAACAGTTAGTGCGGTTACTGCATAACACACATCAAATACTAACAATTTATAGTGACAAAACGCAGTGGCAACATCTTTATCCGCTTGTTGTACAAACAGCCCAGCACTATCGCGTTTTGTATCAGCAACACCCGCACGCTTTACAAGCGCGTTTAAGCTTGTACACCAGCCACTACGACTTTGCTACAAACCTCGTTATTAACCAATGTGTTATTAGCACCGCACTGTGCGCTAGCCAGCAATTTGATGACGAACTAACCGAGCTTTATATTGGTGTTGCATTGGTAGAACATTGCTGCGTTGTAGCGCAGCATAATAAAATTGCGCAGCAGCAAATGCTTACACTCAGCGATAAAAAAATATGGCGTTTTCGCCATCAGCTAGCAGCAAAAGTGTTGCTCAGTGCACAGCACCCTACTCAAAATAGCGTGCGTATGTTGGCTAAACTAAATAAGTATAAGCAAGCGTTACTAAGTACTAGCGACATAATGCTATATGACAATGCCATAACCTTGTGCGCATTAAGTAATATTATCGCGATGAACATAACCTATACATCGAAAAAAAACCCATTAAATTTTTACAAAGCTTTGGGTGAATTGTATGTCAAAACAGCTAACCCATTTGCGCAAAGGTTAATTAAGGATTTAATAGCGCATATAGGCCCGCACCTGCCAGGCAGTAAAATTGTTTACAGCGACCAAGCAATGGTTTATCTAGCAAGTGATGAGGCTAATAAGCATATACTTATTAATGCCAATAATGAGAAAAAACTGGCGTGGTACAAGGTTAAAACCTCACTTAAAGATCAACCAATGCAATGGCTATGTACTGATAAACGGGTATTATTTTTAGCCTGGAACAATGAGCACCTGGTACGTAAAGCCCCGCCGCAGATAAGTTCAAAGGCCGAATTAATAGCGTTAGTGAGTCATATAAAAGTAGCGCATGAATATAGTTTTAAAGGCTTAGATAAGTTACTAGCCCCTTTTAGTGAAATAACACAGAAGCTCTGCCAAGCAGTCAGGCCTTATAACAATCAGCACCAAGCCGCCAAAGACTTACGCCATAGCTTGTCGATGGTCGGCTACGATAATGCACCGGCGATTATTCAGCGGGTTATATTTGAGCAATTAGTGGATACATCACATCATCCGCACAAACACATCGTACTGAATAAACTTAATAGCTTTATTAGTATTTTAGCTTTAATTGTAAGTAATAACCCAAAACAGCAATTTGAACATATAGCCTTGCCCATCTATGGTTACGTGCATTATTTATTAACCCATTGCAGTGCACAGCTCTGTGCAAAAGTAACCATAAGTAGCGTGCCTAACCAAACCTATAGTGCCCCATTAGCAGCCTTTTTTGGGGTGGAAACGATTAATAATGAACATTTAAATACAGAATTAACACAACTACTGAGTGATAATCCATGGACCAAGCCCCTACTCGATGCTGAACAACAACCTAAAAAAGCGCTAAACGAGCAGCACAAATTATGGATTAGTTTAAAGGTCGTGGCGCAAACTATTTTTAAACCCGCTCTGCCTTTAACGCCTTGGCAAAAACAAACTTTAAATGCGCAGCTAAAAGCACAAGGCTTTAAATCTGAGGATGATTTTTTTGCGCAACTGCAAGGCTTATCGCTATATAACAGCATTTAAGTCACTTATGCTGACTATAAGCACAGGTTATACCCTGTATTTATAGTATAAACTGGCAAAATGGGCGATAAGTTGGTATAAATGCGCCCTCAAAATATATCCACATACGTCACATAAATGACCTAACAAGCAGTTACTATTATTAGTAATAATTTATGTGCGTTTTTTATTCTTTTAAAGGAAAAGTCAATGGCCAAACAAACCATCACAGTGATCAAAGGCGACGGCATCGGTCCGAGCATTATCGACTCAGCACTTGAAATATTAAAAGCCGCAGGTTGCGATTTTGATTATGAATTTGTTGATGCAGGCCTTGCTGCACTAGAAAAAACTGGCGAGCTACTTCCTCAAGAAACAATTGATACAATCGCTAAAAATAAAATCACTCTTAAAGGTCCTTTAACGACGCCGGTAGGTGAAGGTTTTACGTCTATTAACGTAACATTACGTAAGCAGTTTGGTTTATACGCAAACGTACGCCCTGTTAAATCATTTGTTGGTACTAAAGCACGTTACGATGATATCGATATCATTACTATTCGTGAAAATACCCAAGGTATGTACTCAGGTTTAGGCCAAGTAGTAAGCGAAGACGGTAACGAAGCAGAAGCTAAATCTGTAATTACTCGCGAAGGCGCTGAGAAAATCATCACTTTTGCCTACGAGTTAGCAGTACGTGAAGGCCGTAAAAAAGTAACCGCAGTACACAAAGCAAATATCTTAAAATCTACCTCTGGCTTATTTTTAAAAGTTGCACGTGAAGTTGCTGAGCGTTACCCGCAAATTGAATCAACTGAAATGATTGTTGACGCAACATGTATGAAGCTAGTTATGACTCCAGAAGAGTTTGACGTTGTAGTAACAACTAACTTATTTGGCGACATTTTATCTGATCTTTGTGCTGGTTTAGTTGGCGGTTTAGGTATGGCACCAGGTGCAAACATTGGTGAAGATGCTGCTATTTTTGAAGCCGTTCACGGAAGTGCACCAGATATTGCTGGCAAAAACCTAGCAAACCCTACTTCAGTAATTTTAGCGTCTATCCAAATGCTTGAGCACTTAGATATGGGCGACACGGCTGAGCGTATTCGTAGCGCAGTAGCTGATGTAATTAAATCTGGCGATCGCACAACACGTGACTTAGGCGGCAGCCACGGTACAACTGATTTCACTCAATCAGTAATCGACCGTTTATAATTTAACAAGGTTAATCTTGTTTTAAGCCTAAAAAGCCAGCATATTGCTGGCTTTTTTGTATTTTAACTTTGTCTTGTCCTGAAATGTGTTTACACATTTAGGACTTATTTTATGAAAACCACTAAAATTAAAGACGTTAAGCGTACTCAGCGAGATTATACATTAGGCTTTAAATTATCTATTGTTGAGCAAGTAGAAAAAGGCGACTTCACCTATAAACAAGCGCAAAGTCATTACGGTATTCAAGGCCGCAGTACCGTTCTGGTATGGCTGCGAAAACATGGTAAATTAGATTGGTCTAAACCAACTTATATAGCCAACATGCCTAAATCGAAAGAAACCCCAGCACAAAAAATTAAACGTTTAGAGCGCGAGATAGAAGAGTTACGCCTAAAGGATTTAATCAAAGATGAAATGATTAATATTATGGATGAAGAATATGGAGCGGGCTTGCGAAAAAAGTACATATCCGAGCTATCACGCGCGCAAAAGAAAACCATCAAATAAAGCTTACTCCGTTATGCCGTGCATATGGCGTAACGCGACAAGGTTACTATCAAGCTATGCGCAGAATAGATGCTCGGAATAAAGAATTGGAGCCAGTCAAAGAATTAGTGATGTACTGGCGGCAATTCATGCCTCGTATTGGTGGGAAGAAACTTTATCTGATGATAAAGCCAGACCTGCAAGAGCGTGGCATTAAACTAGGTCGTGATTGTTTTTTTGATTATTTGAGAGAGCATGACTTTCTTGTAAAACCAAAGAAAAATTACACTAAAACAACAAACAGTAACCATTGGATGCGCAAGCATCCCAATTTACTAAAGGAATACATGCCTACTGCGGCCGAGGAAGTCTTCGTTAGTGACATTACATACGTAAAGTCAGCGCAAGGCGTGCATTACCTATCGTTAGTCACTGATGCTTACAGTCGAAAAATAATGGGTTATGAGCTGAGTGATGAAATGAAAGCAACCGATGTAGTCAGAGCATTAGAAATGACAATTAAGCAACGCGTATATAAACGTGATGCCATTCATCATTCAGATAGAGGTTTACAATATTGCTCTGAAGTATATCAAAATGCGCTATTAAAAGAGGGCATTAGACCATCGATGACCGATGGGTATGACTGTTATCAAAACGCATTAGCAGAGCGTATTAACGGGATATTAAAGCAAGAGTTTTTACTGTATAAATGTCGCAATATGGCAGAGTTAAAACAGCTCGTTGAAGAATCGATATTTATATACAATGAAATGCGACCGCACTTAAGTTTGGATATGAAAACACCAAATCAAGTGCATAAAAAAGACCTGGCGCTTTCGCACCAAG
>NZ_AUTO01000177.1:0-48052 GCF_000498055.1 Pseudoalteromonas sp. TB51 | reverse complement strand
TAAAGACGTTAAGCGTACTCAGCGAGATTATACATTAGGCTTTAAATTATCTATTGTTGAGCAAGTAGAAAAAGGCGACTTCACCTATAAACAAGCGCAAAGTCATTACGGTATTCAAGGCCGCAGTACCGTTCTGGTATGGCTGCGAAAACATGGTAAATTAGATTGGTCTAAACCAACTTATATAGCCAACATGCCTAAATCGAAAGAAACCCCAGCACAAAAAATTAAACGTTTAGAGCGCGAGATAGAAGAGTTACGCCTAAAGGATTTAATCAAAGATGAAATGATTAATATTATGGATGAAGAATATGGAGCGGGCTTGCGAAAAAAGTACATATCCGAGCTATCACGCGCGCAAAAGAAAACCATCAAATAAAGCTTACTCCGTTATGCCGTGCATATGGCGTAACGCGACAAGGTTACTATCAAGCTATGCGCAGAATAGATGCTCGGAATAAAGAATTGGAGCCAGTCAAAGAATTAGTGATGTACTGGCGGCAATTCATGCCTCGTATTGGTGGGAAGAAACTTTATCTGATGATAAAGCCAGACCTGCAAGAGCGTGGCATTAAACTAGGTCGTGATTGTTTTTTTGATTATTTGAGAGAGCATGACTTTCTTGTAAAACCAAAGAAAAATTACACTAAAACAACAAACAGTAACCATTGGATGCGCAAGCATCCCAATTTACTAAAGGAATACATGCCTACTGCGGCCGAGGAAGTCTTCGTTAGTGACATTACATACGTAAAGTCAGCGCAAGGCGTGCATTACCTATCGTTAGTCACTGATGCTTACAGTCGAAAAATAATGGGTTATGAGCTGAGTGATGAAATGAAAGCAACCGATGTAGTCAGAGCATTAGAAATGACAATTAAGCAACGCGTATATAAACGTGATGCCATTCATCATTCAGATAGAGGTTTACAATATTGCTCTGAAGTATATCAAAATGCGCTATTAAAAGAGGGCATTAGACCATCGATGACCGATGGGTATGACTGTTATCAAAACGCATTAGCAGAGCGTATTAACGGGATATTAAAGCAAGAGTTTTTACTGTATAAATGTCGCAATATGGCAGAGTTAAAACAGCTCGTTGAAGAATCGATATTTATATACAATGAAATGCGACCGCACTTAAGTTTGGATATGAAAACACCAAATCAAGTGCATAAAAAAGACCTGGCGCTTTCGCACCAAGTCTTTCATTAAAACCGTCAACCTATTTCAGGACGGGACAAACCAAGGCGTTGGAACCCTTAATTATTAGGCTGGTTTGGCTTGGCTTCGCAGTTTTTGAAATAACCAACTAAGCCCCACTAACGACAAGCCTAAGCCAATAAACGACAGCGCTTTTAAAAGCCCCGTTAAATTAGCCATGTCCACTAAGAATACTTTTAAAATAACGGCTGCCAATAATCCTAACCCTATTTTTTGGATTAATAGCTGATTTTTTAAATGCCCTAGCACCACAGTAATAGCCCCTAACACAAGCCAAATAACCGAGTAGCTATAAAGCTCTGCGTTGCTTGCACCTGTTGATAAGTAAATATAAGGGCCTTGCCAGTATTGGCGTATAAAGCCATTAATTGCCAGCACACTCAATACACCCGCTACTGTGAGTATAAATGGCGCAGCTTTTGTATACAGCGGTTTAATTAACGTATAAAGCCAAAGCACGAGACCCGCAGGCACTAACCAAAGCAAAAATAGCCAATTAAATACAAAATATTCGCCAATATAAATAGAGCTTAAAAATGGATTAGCGTTTAGTAAGGTGCTCAGTGCAGTAACACCCGCAGCACCTGCTAATGCTATGCCTGCCACTTGGTATAATTTAGCTAAGCTATCGGCAATACGAGCACGGTGTAAATATACACAACCCAGCGCAAGCCAATTACAGGTGAGTAAAGCTTGTTCATAAAAGCTCAAAGAATCAAACTGCGGATAGTGTCCTACCAGTTGATAACTGGTTTCGGTGGTAATAAATAACGCCAAGCAATGCAGCGCTGCGCCTTCAAGCCAAACTTTTAACTGCGATGCGTTAAAGCATTTGGCTGCAGTGTAAAATAACACCACACACAAAGGATAAACTACTAAGCTCCAGTGCACACCCAATACACTAAGCGCCTCGTAACTTGGGGTCCACGGTGACAGTGTAAGGCGAATTAGTAATGCAGCCACCAGCGCTTTAATTGGCCAATGTGGCATAGGCACCCGATAGCGGTTTATTAACACGCTAATGAGTAAAACTTGAATAGCCAGTGCAATGGTTAGCCCGCTGTCATTTAATAACATAGTAATAGCAAGCGTGATGTTGGCATTTGCCCCCACCCAATATGTAAAGCGCTGAAAAAGCGTTGCGCCACCTATTGCGCACTTAATTAAAATGGCGCTACTTGTAAGTAGTATCAATGCCCACAGTGGATAGGCTGCGGCCAACGCATGGTTTGGGATTATAGCGTATAAGGTGGCAATCATTATAAAAACGCTAAACGAGGCGGTAATATGAAAAGCCAATCGTTTAGGTTGCCACTTTATACCAAAATAAATCCCATATACGCTGAGCGCTAACCCTAAAAATATAGCGCCACCATATTGGTGCCTAAATATAAATAGCGAGTCAGAATAATCAGCATAATAAAAAGGCGTGCTTAATAGCCAGAGTACAGCTATTAGCATCGCCACCCCTTGCCATAAATCCCAGCGGCTATTTTTAAGCACTAAAAACAGCAATGTTAATATGCTTAACGCATTTATTATTTGCCACTGTAAGTAGTTATTACTATCAAAAAGCATAGCCAGTAACAAAGGGACAATACAGGCAAGCATTAAAGGGTTACTAGGGAGTGCGTTTATTAGGCGCTTTAAACTATGTGGGCGAGTTTCAACCACCGCAAGTTTTAACCCCAAGCGTGGCACGGCAATTAAACCAATAACACTTAATAGCCCATACGTGCCCATAAGCCAAATGTTGCTGCTGGTAGCTAAAGTAAAACCAACAACATACCAGCTAAAATGCCCCGCCCAAAGTAAATACCACAGCCATGCACGCTGCACTTTATACGCGACCAGCGCAGCAGATAAGCTCACAAATCCAATGTACATATAAAGCGCAAATAAATTATTGCTGCCAGTGTTAATCAGCACGGGGACACAATAAGCACCAATAATACCTAGTACGGCTAATACTGGGCCAAGCATTATTGCCATAGCGCTCGCACTTATGGCAATAACCCCAAGGACAACAAATGCTGTTAAAGGGCTGATCATGTTATAGCTGCTATACGCTAATAAGGTCAGTGCAAAGCACGTAATAACCCCCCCACTGGCAAGCGCTGCAGGTATATAGTTATTAAACCCTTCAAATACACTATTTTTGTAATGCATATAAGCTGCGGCTGCAATTAAGCCTCCACCAAATACACCGCCTAGGGTTAATCGCATTGCAGGAGAGAGCAACCCGGCTTCTAAACTGTACTTTGCTAAAAATATACCGCCTAGCGCCAATGCGATTGCGCCTATCCAGGTCATCCAGTTTTGCTCAAAGTCGCTACGCAGTTTTTCAAAAAAAGAAGTGAAAAGTGTGGGTTTGAGATTTTTACTGCCTTGCTTATGTTTACTGGCAGAAGCATTAGCGGGAGGCTTTATTGCTGAAGCTGGCGTTCTTACCTGCCCACGAGGCTGACTTGGCTGATTGGATTGATTAGGACTAACTTGATTAAAAGTCGCCTCATTGCTATTTGTTTGAGCCGTGTCTGCATGTTCAGCTGTGGAGCAATCGGTGCTTTTATCGGTGCTTTTATCGGCGTTTTCAGCGTGGCTTTGTGCGTTGTTAGCTAATTCTAAACTAAGTACTTTTGCTTTTAATTGGGCAATTTCTTGCTTTAAATTACTAAGTTGTGCAATTGCGACAATACCGCAAATAGCACCGGCCATTATTGCAAATGCAAATAAACCCACTATTCCTAAAAACTCATCCATGGCACGCTCTTTTTATTTATTATGTTATGAGTGTACCTAAAATTTTTAAAAGTTATAGCAATCTGCTTATATATGGGTTTATTTAATGTAAACAAAATCACGCTACAGCTAGGCAAAAAAAAGCCCCAAACAATAATGCTTAGGGCTTTTACTTTCTAGAACGTGTTACAAGTTGCTTATTCTACGCTGTCTGTAATTGTGCGCGTTACACTCATTTTAAAGCCTGAACTGGTTGTCTCATCGTGCTCTAAAATTAAGATATAGTTACCTTCTTCGGTAAAATCTATATCGCTTTGTTGAATTAACACTATTTGTTGGCCGTTATCTTCGTATACGGCATACACAGTGTAAGCTTCATCATCTACATCAATTTCTTCTTGATCGTATCTATCTAAGCCATCAATTACATTGGTGGCGTCATCAACGGTTTCACCATTTAAGGTAAAGTACACGTCAACTTCGCTTACTGTTTGCCCTGCGTAGCTTTCAATTAGGTTAACAACCGAAATAGTATGGCTGTAGCTGCTAGGTGTTAGGTTTTCCTCAACACTCATCATGCGTAAACCATTATCGACATCGTTGTAAAAAACGCCTACCGCACTTTGCTCGCGCTCTAGGGTCATTAAAAAGTTATCGGCAAGCTTAGTGCCCTCTTCGTCGTACATTGCAACGCTGTAACTGTTTGGCGAAAGCTCAACGTAATCGGTGTAGGTATCGCTTGCTACCGTATTAGTATCGTTAACTGTGGTGCCACGGGTCGTGCTAAAGCTAACTGGCGAGTAATCGTCAACGGTATTTATAAAGCGCAATTGGCCTAACGCTGATTGGTGCTTTAGTGCTGTAACATAGTTATTGTCAGTCACAATATCGAGCGTGATACCGTTTTCTTCTGTTGCATAGCTTGGGCGGATCATGGCTACGTAGCTTTCTTCATCGTAAAAATAAACCGACTCCGACTCATACACTACATCAGTGCTACCTGCCTCAGTGATATAAATTGTGTAGTAACCCTCATCAAGGGTTTGTAAATCTAGTTCACTTAAATACTGTGTTGATGTAAATAGTTCAGCACTTTCAAATACGCCATCATCGGTTGCTAGGTAAATATCGTAGCTAGTGTCTTCACTGGTGATATTGTAAAAACCTAAGTTAAACTCATCTGTATCACTTGAAATGGGCACGCTTAGCTCTGTGAACGTAGGTTCGTCAAAGTTACCGCTCATTACAATTAGTTCGGTTTTGTCCCCTTTGATTGATACTTCTTGTTCGCTAATTGTAATGTAGCTGTCGTTTGCATCTAAGTATTCAAAGCTTAAATCGTAAGTGCCGGTGCTGTAATTATGACGCGTGGTTACATCAGCAAAATCAGTGCCTGAGCGCTCAGTTTCGTCTACAAATAAACGCGTATATGGGCTGTTATATGAGCCGTTATATAATTGTACGTAGCCTGTATCACTTGAGCCGTCGCTGCCGCCACAACCAACTAAAATAGACATTAAACTTAGAGGTAAAGCAGCTTTCAACAGAGAGTTGGTCATTAAAGTTTCCTTATTATTAAAATCACTATTATGACTTCTTTGCTGCATTTTAATTTCATAGTTTACAAAGTATTACCCTCGCTGACAGTTCTTTACGAAAACGTTTAAAAGTGTAATAAATGTGCAAATAATAAGGATATTTGCGTAGAAAGCTTAAGGGGCTATTTTATATTGATCTCGGCCATTATTTTTAGCAACGTATAAAGCCATGTCTGCCCGCTTCATTACCTTGTCGAGGGGCTCGTTAGCGCTTTGCAGCGCCATACCAATACTTACGGTAAGCTGTTTGACCTGTTTAACTTTAATATTGTGTGCAATGTCTATTAGTTGCCCACAAAATTCAGCCGCTTGGCTTATATTACCGGTGGGCAAATAGCCGCCAAACTCCTCACCGCCTAAACGAGCAAATACTGCATTATTAACAAATGCACTATTATACTTAGTAGCTAACTGCTGTAGTACTAAGTCACCCTCATCATGGCCAAATTCATCATTAATAGCCTTAAAATGATCAATATCAACAATTAAAATCACATAAGGCGTGGCGGAGGCGGTTTTAACATGCCGATAAAAATAACGCCTATTATGTACTTGTGTTAAGTCATCAGTAATTAGTTCGCGCGCTAAACGGTTATGAATACTTTGCACAAAGCGCATGGTTTTAAATAAGCCATAGGCGGTAAAAAGCATTCCCATGGTTCTGCATAAGTCTTCAAAATAAACACTCATCCAATAGGGCTGCACAACTAATTCATCTATTACATCGGCCGTTGTGCCCATACTCCATAGCAATAAACCCAATGTAGAAAACACATACGCTTGTTTTGAAAGCTCAGAGCACTGCACTATCCAAAATAAAAATATAAGCACAATAAGGTTGCAAAAGTCGGTAGTAAAACCGTACACGTTATTTTGCACATCTAAAGGGGGGAAAGTATTTAAAGCATAAAGTGAGAAAACAATAATGTAGAGCAGTAACGCTATACTTACCGCCTTATTTATCCAACTCATTTTATAAAAGTTAGACAGCCTAACGGTAAGTTTTACAGTTTCAATCATAGGGTGGCGCTTTTTAGTGCGTTATTAACAAACTATAGCACACCAGAAAAAACCGTTATAAAAGGTTACCTTACCCTGTACTTGCTGGGTTATTTCACCACCTTGAATACAAAGAGTTGAGCAATGCAGACACAAATACAATGCAAAGCTACAAACCCACATTTGCATTAGTACCTACACAGTTTTAGTCGCGCTGAGCAGCTTACTTAACTATACCAACCAAGCATAAAACTATATTAGAGTGCTAAGGCCCCATAAAGCTAATATTAAAATAGTAATAGCAATCATCGCTTTAGTTTTGTGTTTACTGATTATTTGCTCGGCTTTATTACCTGCGTAATATACAACAACGGCTAAACTAAAATAGCGAATTGAACGAGCAATACCAGAGGCTAATAAAAACAAACCAATAGAGTATTTCGTAGCCCCAGCGGCAAGCATCGCAATTTGAAACGGAATGGGCACAATGCCCAGCGTCATTACAAACCAAAAACCTTGGCTTTGCATTTGCTGCTTAACATTTTCAAATTGCTCTTGGCTTGAAAACATTTCAATAACCCAGTCACCTATAGCGTCAAATAGGTAATAACCCAGCGCATAACCAAATAAAGCACCAATCACGCACCCAACTGTAGCCATAAGCGCTATTAACCAAAGCTTTTCACGACGTGCTTGCATAAGAGGCACAAGCACTGCTTCAAGCGGAATAGGGACTATCGTAGATTCTAAAAACGACGCTACGGTAATGCCTGTTAGCATATGTTTAGAATCTATAAAGTGCCGTGTTTTTTCTTTTAGTTTTTTTTGAATAGCCATGTAAATCCTTTTTTGCTTGTGATGATAAGCCGTTGCTCAATGGGTTAATTCTTACATATTTACGTTAATACACGCTGAAAACAGTTAAAGATTTACCCCCATATAACTGTTAACAAATTAGCAATATTTATAAGAATATTTTATTATGTGCCAATGCAGCTAAATACCTACCAAAGCAGTTAAAATTTATGCAAAGTGCACGTTTTATTCCCTTTAGAAAACAAGATATTGTTGATATGTGCAGCGCTGAGCTCACAAACAACTCAGAGCAAACATCGTTTAAACAATTTTGCGATTTATTAGCAAGCCTTATCCATTACGATTACCATTCAACACTTGAGTCGCTCAAAAATAACTACGCGCCCTTTGATCCCAATAGCGATACGCGATCTTTAGCGCCAGTATCCGCTGATCAAAAAGCGCAGTGCCAACGCGAATTTGCTAAAGATTTTGCTAAGGTACTTAATGCAGCTAACTTTGAAGTGATCACCCATCAAGACCTACAAGATGCACTCAACGAAGAGTCACTATTTAAAGTACGCCTTGAGGTAGAGTTTGACGACTTTGAAGAAGTGGTTTTTTATCGTCGTGGCGAATCACAACTTACTGAAACAATAACCAGCTTTTGGGGCTTGCGTAAAAAGCCCCTGCACTTTACCAATTACGACCGCGTTGCAGTGTTTATTCGCTTTAAAGATAAAGCCTACTTTGAGGCTAAAAATAAAACGCCTTTAGGGTTTGAACCAAGCTCTACCATAGTTAAGCTGTTTCAAAATGTACCCAAAGCCGACCTTGAAATGCTATTTCCAAATAGCGAAGTACGTATGCGCCCTATAGATAAAGTGATTATTGGCTCATCGGCTTTAGTAGGCGGTGCTGTGGTATTAATCACTAAGCTTGGCGCATCTATTTTATTGTTATTTGCTTTATTTGCTTTTTGGGGTGGCTTTAGAAGTGAAGCCGTAGAAATGACCCAACAACACTTTATTACCTTTGCTATTGGAATGGGGGTTTTTGGCAGCTTTATTTTTAAAGAGTGGAGTAAATTTAAAAACCGTAAAATTAAATTTATGAAAGCGCTAAGCGATAACCTCTACTTTAAAAATCTAGATAACAATGCCGGTGTTTTTCATACCCTTATTGACGCCGCCGAAGAAGAAGACATAAAAGAAGCCCTGCTTGCCTATACATTTTTACTAAAATCAGAAAGTGGCTTAAGCGCACAAATGCTTGATGAGCAAATAGAGGCGTGGTTTAAAACAAAGTATAAATGCGAACTCGACTTTGAAATTAGCGATGCGCTTGAAAAGCTCACTCGGATGCGTTTAGTAACCTGCACTAACGATGTGTATAGTGCAATAAATTTAGATCATGCCAAGACTATTTTGGATGAGCGCTGGGATAACCTGTTTCAATATAATTAATCTGCAATGTTTACCTAACAACAAAAAAGCAGCTGTAATTACAGCTGCTTTTTACATTACTTAACAAGATGCAATTAGCTAAGCAGCTTGATGCCTAGTAAATTTTGCATGCACTAATTTATAAAGCGCAGGCAATATTAATAGCGTCAGTAGAGTTGATGAAATAATTCCGCCAACCACAACCGTTGCCAGCGGCCTTTGTAGCTCAGCGCCGGTGCCTGTATTTAGCGCCATAGGAATAAACCCTAAACTCGCCACTAAAGCCGTCATAAGTACTGGTCGCAAGCGCGAAAGCGCACCGCTTTGTATTGCATCTATCAAACTAAGCCCATCAGCTCTTAACTGTTTAATAAACGACAGCATAACCACACCATTTAATACCGCTACACCACTTAGCGCGATAAACCCCACACCTGCCGATATTGATAACGGCATATCGCGTAGCAGTAACGCGAGCACACCACCACTAAGGGCAAGTGGTACGCCACTAAATATAATAAACGAATCACGCAGTGAATTAAACGCGCTATAAAGCAGGCCAAATATAAGTAATAAAGTAACCGGTACCACCAGCGATAGCCGCTTACTTGCCGATTCTAGTTGTTCAAACGTGNGCTTGCGCATCGCTTACAAAGCTTGCTAAATCGCGCCCTTCTACATTTGCAGTTACTACAACATTACGCTTACCGCTTTCACGGTTTATTTGATTAGGCCCTTTATTAATACTAATATTTGCAACTTCGCCCAGCGGTACAAATGCAAGGTCGGGATTAGCACTTTTTGGCACAGCAACAGGTAAACGTGCAAGCTGTGTTATATCGCTAGACCAACGCTCATCTAAACGCACTAATAACGAAAAACGTTTGTCGCCTACATAAATTAGCCCAGTTTTTACACCACCTATAGCAGCACTTACACTTTGCTGTATATCGGTTACGGTTAAGCCTAACAGCGCCATGTGGTCGCGAAGCGGCGTTACCGAAAGTGTAGGCAGGCCTTCCATTTGCTCAAGGCGTACATCGGTTGCGCCAGTAATATTTTGTACCAAGGCTGTGGCTTTTTCACCGAACTGTTTTAATGTTGATAAATCATCGCCATAAATACGCACAGCCACATCGGCGCGCACGCCAGCAATTAGCTCGTTAAAGCGCATTTCTATTGGTTGGGTAAACTCATAGTTATTACCGGGTACTTCATTAACTAAATGACGAATTTGCTTAACCAGTTCTTCTTTGCTTAAAGCAGGATTTGGCCATTGATCGCGAGGTTTTAACATTAAAAAGGTGTCGGCAACGTTAGGTGGCATAGGATCGTTTGCTACATCGGGAGTACCAATTTTTGAAAATACTTTTGCCACCTCCGGCTTAGCTAAAATGGCTTGCTCAAGCTCTTTTTGCATTTTTACCGATTGCTCAATACCGGTGCCGGTAATGCGCAGCGCATGCATAGCGATATCGCCCTCATCAAGCTGCGGTAAAAATTCAGCCCCCATATTTTTAACTTTAAAGCCAAGCGCAATTACAAGCACACCCGCAATACTAACCATCATCCACGGTAATTTAAGCGATAAGCCAAGTAGCGGTTTATAGCCTTTTTTAATTCCGCGCATCACGGCATTTTCGCTCTCACTCACCTTAGCGCGTACAAATACCGCAATGGCGGCAGGTACAAAAGTTACTGCAAAAATAAGTGCGCCAACTAGTGCGGCTACAACGGTAAACGCCATTGGCTGAAACATTTTGCCCTCAACACCACTTAATGCAAACAGCGGTAAATACACCAGCATAATAATTAAAATGCCAAATACTGCTGGGCTGAACACTTCTTTAGTGGCGGCGGTTACCACATTTAAACGCTCGTTTAGTGTAAGTTGCCTGCCATGCTTATGTTGCGCAAGGCCAAGTTGCCTTAAGCAGTTTTCAACTACAATTACAGCGCCATCAACAATTAAACCAAAATCGATTGCGCCTAGGCTCATTAAGTTACCCGACACCCTATTACCTACCATACCGGTTATGGCAAATAACATACTAAGCGGAATAACCATGGCCGTAATCAATGCGCCAGTTACGTTACCCAGTAGTAGCAGTAAAATAACAACCACCAGCACCGCGCCTTCAAACAGGTTGGTTTTTACAGTGTCTATGGTTTTATCAACAAGGGTTGTACGGTCATAAACAGCCTCAACCACTACACCTGCTGGTAGGCTTAGCTGTACATCTTTGAGTTTATCTGCCATGGCTTTTGCCACTACGCGGCTGTTTTCACCAATGAGCATCATGGCGGTGCCAAGCACGGTTTCTTTACCATTATAAGTAGCGGCGCCGGTTCTGAGCTCTTTGCCTAAACGCACGTTGGCCACATCTTTTATGCGAACGGGTGCATCATCTCGCTTAGCAACTACGGTATTGGCTATATCATCAATGGTTTTTAATTGCCCCGGCGAGCGCACTAAATATTGCCCATCAAAACGCTCTATAAATCCTGCGCCTTGGTTACTGTTATTTAATTTAAGTGCCGTAATAACATCACTAAGCGTAAGCTTATAAGCGAGTAGCTTTTCTGGCATGGGCGCTACTTGGTACTGGCGCTCAAAACCCCCTTGGCTGTTTATTTCGGTAACGCCTTTTACTTTTAATAGCTGCGGGCGAATAACCCAATCTTGCAGGGTACGTAAATCTTCTGCATTAAATGGCGTACCATCATCTTTTAATGCACCGTTATTTGCATGCACAGAATAAGTAAAAATCTCCCCTAACCCGCTGGCAATTGGCCCTAAGTTTGGTTCAATATTGGCTGGTAGGTCTGAACGAATACTTTGAATGCGCTCACTAATTTGCTGGCGCGCCCAATAAATATCGGTCCCTTCATTAAAAATAACGGTTACTTGCGAGAGCCCATAACGCGAAATTGAGCGGGTGTAATCAAGCTTAGGAATACCCGCCATTGCAGTTTCAATCAAATATGTAATACGCTGCTCGGCTTCAAGCGGGGTAAAACCCGGCGCCTTGGTATTTATTTGCACTTGCACATTGGTTATATCGGGTACGGCATCAACGGCTAAATTTTGTGTGTTGTATACGCCAAACCCAGCAAATAAAAGTGTGAGTGCAAGCACCATCATTCGGCGCTTAACCGCAAACGAAACTATCCAGTTAATCATGTTGCCTCCTAGTGAGAGTGACTTGCGCCGCTTTTTAAAATATCGGCTTTAATTACATAACTATTCTCAGTTACGTACTCACTGTTTGGCGAAAGCCCTTCGAGCACTTCTACCCATTCGCTGTTTTTAGCACCGAGTTTTACTGGGCGTACTTCAAACACATTGCCACTTTTTATAAACACGCTAGGTTTGCCGTTAAACTCTTGAACAGCAATCGCTTTAACGCGTACAGCCACATCTATTTTTGCAATGCTAATATCACTATTAACATGCATACCAGGTCGCCAATGGCCATCAGGGTTTTTAAGCTCGATTCGCGCACGCGCAATATGCCCGCCACTCATCATTGGGGCTATGTAAAACACCTCACCTTGGGCATTTAAATGATGATGTAAGTCATACACTGTAGCGCTTTGCCCTATGGCGAGCTTTTCAATGTTATCGGGAAAGGCCGACAGCTCCACCCATACGGTTTCAAGGTTTACTATTTGCATTAAAGCGCTACTGGCAAGCTCGCCGCGCTTTAAATATTGCTCAGTAATAACGCCTGTAATTGGGCTTTTTATGGCGTAATTTTGTAGGGTTTCGCGGTTGGTTATGCTGGCAAGCTTATCGCCTTTTTTAACGTTTTGGCCAATGCTTACAAAAATATCGTTAACTAAGCCAGTATAAGGCGCCATTACTTCAACGGTGCTCTGCGCAGTGGGTGCTATAACACCAAATAAAGTATCGGTTAGCTCAACGCTACCTGCTTTTGCAATGTCAGTTTTAATACCAGCGCGTTCAACTGCTTTCTCGCTTAGCGTTGTGCGCCCTTCTTCTTGCTCATAATGATAATTTATTTCAGCGCCTTTATAGCGAGCCATTACATCAAGCTTAAAAGAATGCGGCTCGTTTACGCTCACGGTACTCACTAAATAGTCATCTTCAGCTTTAAAGCGAATAAGCTGTGGCGCTTCACTTAAACGCTGCACGTTTATGGTTACCTCTAACTGGTTTACATCAACGGCTTTACCGTTCTTAAACCCATATATTCGCAGCTCAGTATTACCGGCAAACTGGATTAATTTAAGCTCTAAATTAAGCGTGTTATTGGTTAGTAAAAAGCCGCCATGCGGGCCTTTTTGTGTGTGTTCGTCTTTATGGCCTTGTTCGTGGCTGTCACCATGACTTTCTTCGTGATTGTCATCAGATGCCATAGCCATGCTACTCAAAAATGGGAGTGTAAGTAATTGCGTAATTAATAATGCGATAAGAGTTTTATTCATGATTGATGAGTCTCAATTAAAGGTTGACCAGTTAAACGCTCAAGGGTAAGGAGCACTTGGTATAGCTCGCTATGCGTTATGATAAGTGCGCGTTTAGAATCAAATAAAGCTTGCTGTGCGTCGAGTAATTGCAATACCGATATTTGCCCTTGTTGATAGCTTTTTAAACTTTGTTTTATGAGCGTTTGCGCTTGTGGAATAACGCTCTGTGTTAAAAGCTGTGCTTGCGCCGCTTTACCTTGGTAATACGCATAGAGCGTGCGTATTTGCTTACGTAACTGTATACGTAATTGCCCTTGTTGCTCATTAAGTAGCGTAAGCTGATGCTGCGCAGCCTCAATATTCCCGCTATTAGCGTTACTTAATTGCAGCGGCATTGAAAACGAAAACACTAACGAGCTGGCATCAGTTTGCTGGTTATATCGCACACCACCACCAAGGGTTAAATCACTTTGACCCGTTGATTTTTGCAGTGCTAAGTTGGCAGTTTGTTGCATATATTGCTGCTGTAGCAGTGCAAACTCAGGCGCTGTATTTACCATATCAAGTAACGCTGCCTCACTTTTAATAGCAGCTATTTTTGATAAATCGCCCGTATAGTAATCACTCACTTGCTCCTCTTGCCAAAGCTCATTGAGTGCTAAGCGAGAGCGCTCAAATTCACTTTGTAGCATGGCCGTGTTTAAATCTACTTGGCTTAATGCATAGCGCATGCGGGTTACATCAGCACTTGAGACCGCACCGGCTTTAGCGCGTTTTTCAATTGCGTTGAGTGCCTGCTTAACAGTGTTTTTACGCTCACTGTTTAGTGCAATTAACGCCTGAAATTTTAATACTTGGTAATAACGCTCAGCGGTGGTTGCTAAAAGTGCTAACCGAGTATTTTTATACTCAATTGTTTGCGCTTTTATATTTGCAGTAGCGTAATTAATACGATTTTGGCGTTTATCGCCAAGCTCAATTAACTGGCTCAAAGCCAGCGTGTACTGCGCCCCCGAAAACGCATGAGAGCCATGAGTTCCTAAAAAGTTTTCAGCTTCAAAGCTCAGCTCAGGGTTAGGTGAAAGCGCGGCTTGGCTTTTAAGCGCGGTTAATATTTTTTGATGGTAAGGGTAGCGTTTAAGCTGTAAGTTTTGCTGCTCGGTATTTTTAAGCGCTTGCTTTAGCGTTAATACGTTTTGAGGCTCGCTTTTTGCCAAAGCGCTCAATGTTGGTAATGCACACAGTAGCGCCACCAGCATAAGTAGTTTTTTGTTCATATAGCATATCCGTTTTAACAAACAGAGTTGGCTTAATCACTATGCCTATTTTAAAAACAAGCGCGATTAAGCAACCTAAATATGTACATAACTAGCCTTGTAGCGAACAGGCGCAGGCAGTTATATACAAAGTGTTTAAAATTAAAAACTAGCTATAAAAATTGGGTGGCGGAACATCTGGTGGGTAATTTAAACCATTGTAGCAAGCAGGCTGAGCTGCTTGGCTTTTTTCAGGGTTTATAGAGTGATTTAGTGTACTGTAGTAACCACAGTGGCAATGTTGATGGGCATGAATTTCGGGAGGTGGTTGCGCGTCTTCATCGTTTGTATCGGCCACAGACTGAATGTGCGAAGCATGATCGACTTCTTCTTGTAAATGATACGCGGCAGCATCACAGCTAATAAAGCTGTGTACAAGCACAAGAAGTATCACGACTAAAAAGTAGTTTGAGCGCATCCATTACCTAATTAAATTTAAAGTAGGTTCCTATTTTACAAACTAGGAACAGCGGCATATTAAACCCGCACGCGTCTTGAGGTCAATAAACAACGCGCAAAACCGTTGATAAAAGTTTACTGCCCTTCGTCTACACAACATTCGTTTTGTAAAAAACCAATTACATCGTCTAAGCGCTGGTACATAGCCACGCAATAAAGCGTGCGCCCTTCGCGCCTTTGGCTAATTAGCCCAGCATTAACTAAGCCCGATATATGGTGCGAAAGTGTAGAGCCCGCCATGCTTAGCTCTTCTTGTATATTGCCAACACTAATTCCAGTGTGCCCTGCTTTAACTACACGCTTATATATAGTTAAACGCGTAGGATGGCCTAATTCTTTTAATGCTTTTGCAACGTCGATAATTTCCATTACAACCTCGTAATTTCTAAATTATTAGAAATAATAACAATTTGAATCTTTAAATACAGCTTTATTAGCAAGTTACCTTAAAAGTTAAAAAATAAAACATTTAAAAACAAGGGCATAAAAATTATTTCTATATATTTAGAAATAAAGTATTGACGATATTATTGCTCATCAATATACTTCCATAAAATTCGAAATATAACTTACTTAACGTAAGTTATACCTTGTGTACTTTGGAGTGCGTTATGAGTAATGAAATGCTAGCAATGGCAAAAGAGGCGTTAGGCATGTTTGCCTTTTTAGCTACAGAGTTAACTATTTTATTTATTGTTATTAGTTATTTAGTGGGTGTTTTACAGCTATTTATAACACCCGAAAAAATTCAATCCATTTTAAGTTCAAAAAACGGTAAGGGTTACGTTGTTGCTGCTTTATTGGGGGCTATTACACCATTTTGTTCGTGCTCAACCATTCCGTTTTTAAAAGGATTATTAAGAGCGAGAGCGGGCTTTGGCCCTATGATGGTATTTTTATTTGGCAGCCCGCTACTTAACCCGGTGATCATTGGGTTATTTGTAATTACCTTTGGCTGGCAGGTCGCTTTATTTTACTTTTTAGTGGCTATGGTGGTGTCGGTTGTTGCAGGCTATACCCTTGAAAAGCTAGGCTTTGAAAGGTATGTAAAACCAGAAGCTTACAACACAGAATCTACTAGTAGCTGCGCAAAACCAAGCTGTAGTGAGCCTAAAGAAGTTGAGCCAAGCTGTGCAACCACAAACTGCGGCGAACCTAAAGCAATAGAGCCTAAAAAAGCGCAGCCTAATCGCTGGGTAAAAGTGTGGCACGCCACCTTTAAAGACTTTAAACAAGTGTTTCCGTACTTAATGCTAGGGGTAGCAATAGGCTCGTTTATTTATGGCTTTATTCCTACCGAGCTAATTGCTAAATATGCGGGCGATGGTATGTGGTATGCCATTCCTATTGCAGCCATTATTGGTATTCCACTTTATATTAGAGCCGAAGCCGTTATTCCGCTAAGTGCCGCATTGGTCAAAAAAGGCATGGCGCTTGGCTCGGTAATGGCATTAATAATTGGCAGCGCGGGCGCAAGCTTAACAGAAGTTATTTTGCTTAAATCAATTTTTAAAAACCAAATGATAGCCGCCTTTTTGTTTGTCATTATTACTATGGCTATTGGTGCAGGCTTTTTATACCAAGCTATTTTTTAAATGCTCATTTTTCTAAACTCAGTGGGTGACACGCCCACTGATTTTTTAAACCGTTTTGAAAAATTAAATATATTAGGGTACCCCACGTAAGCGGCAATATGGGCAACCGGCCAGCGGGTATTTAGTAGCAAGTTTTTAGCCCGTTTAATACGTAAATAAATAAGCTGCTGCATTGGGCTTTTACCAAATTGTGCCTGGCATAACCTGTGTAAATGCGGTGCTGAGTAATGTACTTGTTCGCACATAGCCTCTATTGTCCAATCAAATTGCAGGCGTTCTTCTACTTCTAAAAACAAGCTGGTTAATCTGTTTTGCCCGCCTATTTGCGGCTCGCTTTGAAGCGTAGTGTTTAAATAGTGGCTTAAAATAGGCATTACGCCTTCGCGCAAAGTAGCGTTTGCCTCGCTGTATAAAAGCTCCATCGCTAAATGTAATGGCGCTAATTGCTGATTAGTTAATACCTTAGCGTGCGCTAAGTTTAAATGTTGCCAGCGCTTGGTATTTGCAAGGTTTAGCCAAATCACATCCCATTTTTCGCTCGCTATTTCTACCTCAAAACTTTGCCTTGCAGGCAATATCGCTAAGCTATTTTCGGCAAGTGTATATTGGTTATTAATGGTTTTAAGCGTGCCCTGCCCAGCTAAGGTATAAAAAAGAGTGTGTTCAAGCGGGTTAGTACGTGCAACACAATAATCACCCAATAAATTTGAGCAACCTGCCAGCTCTATTTCAAGGTTTGGCATTTGCGAAAGCGTGGCTAAATCAATAAACCGCTCTATACACTCTGGGCCAATATCGAGTACATCTACAATGGTGTTGCGCATAATTTAAAATGATAGTTTTGGATAAATAAAAGAGAGCTTTAAGCATAACCGCAACGCATTATTTTAGCTATATTTAAGCCACTATAATTGCCACACATGCAATAGGACACGAATGAACTCACTACAGCACATAATTAACCGCCGCGATTGGGAAAACCCAATTTCGGTGCAAGTTAATCAAGTAAAAGCGCACAGCCCACTTAATGGTTTTAAAAGCGTTGACCATGCCCGTACAAACACACAATCACAAAAACAAAGTTTAAACGGCCAGTGGGATTTTAAATTATTTGATAAACCCGAAGCGGTTGATGAGTCATTACTAAGTGAGGCACTCGCCAGCGACTGGCAAAGTATTCCAGTGCCTTCTAACTGGCAATTACACGGCTTTGATAAACCTATTTATTGTAATGTTAAATACCCCTTTGCAGTTAATCCGCCTTTTGTACCAAGCGATAACCCTACAGGCTGTTACCGCACTGAATTTACGATTACGGCGGATCAATTAGCTCAGCGTAATCATATTATCTTTGAAGGCGTTAACTCGGCGTTTCACCTTTGGTGTAATGGCCAATGGGTGGGCTACTCGCAAGATAGCCGCTTACCCAGCGAATTTGATTTAAGCAAACTGTTAGTTGCAGGTACTAATCGGATTGCGGTTATGGTTATTCGCTGGAGCGATGGCAGTTACCTAGAAGATCAAGACATGTGGTGGCTAAGCGGTATATTCCGCGATGTTAATTTACTTACTAAACCGCAACACCAAATACGCGATGTATTTATAACCCCAGATTTAGACGCCTGCTACCGCGATGCGACTTTGCATATAAAAACCGCAATTGATGCGCCAAATAACTACCAAGTAGCAGTACAGGTTTTTGATGGCGAACAAGCACTGTGTGAGCCACACATACAAAGCACTAACAATAAACGCGTTGATGAAAAAGGCGGCTGGAACGATGTCGTATTTCAAACAATTGATATACAAAACCCTAAAAAATGGACCGCCGAAACCCCGACCTTATACCGCTGCGTTGTAAGCTTACTAGATGAGCAAGGCAATACTGTAGATGTAGAAGCCTACAACATTGGCTTTAGAAAAGTAGAAATGCTTAACGGGCAGCTTTGCTTAAACGGCAAGCCGCTGCTTATGCGCGGTGTTAATCGCCACGAACACCACCCAGAAAACGGCCACACGGTGAGCACTGCCGACATGATTGAAGATATTAAGCTGATGAAGCAAAATAACTTTAATGCTGTACGTACCGCTCACTACCCTAACCACCCTCGTTTTTACGAGCTGTGTGACGAGCTAGGTTTATACGTAGTAGACGAAGCCAATATAGAAACTCACGGTATGTTTCCTATGGGTAGGCTTGCCAGCGATCCGCAGTGGGCTGGCGCATTTATGTCGCGCTATACGCAAATGGTTGAGCGCGATAAAAACCACGCCTCTATTATTATTTGGTCACTGGGTAACGAATGCGGGCACGGTGCCAACCACGATGCGATGTACGGTTGGTCAAAAAGCTTTGACCCATCGCGCCCAGTGCAATACGAAGGTGGCGGCGCAAATACCACAGCAACCGATATTATTTGCCCTATGTACGCCCGTGTAGATACCCATGTTGCCGACGATGCCGTACCTAAATACTCTATTAAAAAGTGGTTAAGCCTACCGGGTGAAACGCGTCCACTTATTTTATGCGAGTATGCCCATGCAATGGGTAACAGCCTAGGTAGCTTTGACGATTACTGGCAAGCATTTAGAGAATACCCGCGTTTGCAAGGCGGCTTTATTTGGGATTGGGTAGACCAAGGTTTATCTAAAACAGATAAAAACGGCAAGCATTATTGGGCTTACGGTGGCGACTTTGGTGATGAACTAAACGACCGCCAATTTTGTATAAACGGCTTATTATTTCCAGACCGTACACCGCACCCAAGCCTGTTTGAAGCTAAATACAGCCAGCAACATTTACAATTTACGCTGCGAGAGCAAACTCAAAACCACTATACCGTTGATGTATTTAGCGATTATGTATTTAGAGCAACCGATAACGAAAAGCTTATTTGGCAGTTAATAGAAAATGGCCAATGTGTAGAGCAAGGCGAGCAAGTTATTAATATTGCTCCGCAAAGCACGCAAACGCTAACTATTAATTCAAAAACGGTGTTTAAAGCAGGTGCGCAATACCACCTTAATTTAGATGTTGCACTGATTAACGACTCAAGCTTTGCAAGTGCCGAGCATGTATTAAACACCGAGCAATTTAAGCTTATAAATAGCCAAAGTTTAAGCGCTGATGCATTTTCGCCTGCTTTAGCAAACGCCTCAACGCACGGCGCACTAAATATTAGCGAAACCAACACACAGCTAAGTATTGAAGGCGATACCTTTAAACTTGTGTTTAATAGCCAATCAGGCCTTATTGAGCAATGGCTGCACAATCAAACCCAAGTTATTAAAAGCCCATTAGTTGATAATTTTTACCGCGCCCCGCTTGATAACGACATAGGCGTAAGCGAAGTAGACAACCTAGACCCTAACGCATGGGAAGCACGCTGGTTAAGAGCGGGTATTGGGCAGTGGCAGCGTACATGTCGCTCGTTTGAAGTAGTGCAATCAACCTTAGATATACGTATTACCTGTGTATTTAGTTATGAATTTAATGGCGCAGTACAAGCAAAAACAACTTGGCTTTATACACTTAATAATACCGGTGAAATTAACTTAAATGTTGATGTACAACTAAACGATACTCTCCCACCCATGCCACGCATAGGGTTAAGCACAACGCTTAATAAACCAAGCGATACACAAGTAAATTGGCTTGGTTTAGGCCCATTTGAAAACTACCCAGATCGTAAAGCGGCTGCGCGCTTAGGGTATTACAGCGCACAATATAATGAGCTACATACTCCGTATATATTCCCAACCGATAATGGCGTACGTAGTGATTGCCAATTACTTTGCATTAATAACCTAAACATAACTGGTACGTTTTTATTTGCCGCCAGCGATTACTCACAAAGCATGTTAACGCAAGCAAAGCACACCAATGAGCTAGTAGCTGATGATTGCTTACATGTACATATTGACCATCAACATATGGGTGTTGGCGGCGATGACTCGTGGAGCCCAAGTACCCATAAAGAGTATTTACTAGAGCAAAAGCAATACAACTACTCTTTAAAATTTAGTGCTAAATAAAACAGCGCTTAACCCATACAAAAATAGCGGCTAATTTAGCCGCTATTTTTTAATACTGAATTGTTATTTACTACTACTGAGGCAGCGATTTATTCGCTAACTTTTTAGCAATTACGTTATCAACCGATAAGCTACCTGCACCTTGTATAGCCAGTGCAGCCGTGGCAACTAACAAAGTAAGTGCGAACTCATAGCCGTTGTTTGCTACAAATAAACCATGACTAATGTGCACGCTAAATATCGCAATCAGCATAGTAAACGCCGTAACTACAGCCGCTGGGCGCGTTAATAAACCAATGGCTAAGGCAATGCCGCCAAAAAATTCAGCGCTGCCTGCCATCATTGCAAGCCAGTAGCCAGGCTCAAGGCCAATGCTTGCCATCCACTGCCCTGTGCCTTCAAGGCCGTAGCCGCCAAACCAAGCAAATAATTTTTGTGCACCGTGCGCTGCTAAAATTAAACCAACGGGTACACGTAAAATAAGTGCTGCCATGCCTGCGTTAGAGCTTAATAATGAGTGTAAGTATTTCATAGTGTGATCCTGTTTTATTGTTAATAAGGCTAGTAACCAATGAGTACAGTTTACTATCATCATTTAAAACAATTAATACGAATATTATTGCCAAATTATCAACATGGTGTTTTTAATTACTTAACTAAGTTGCGGCTATTTTGTACTTAGCGGGCATAAACACCTCAGGAGCTAGTTTAATAGCGCACTTTTAAGCGCTATTAAACAGTAAACTAATAGCTAAATAGTCCGGCTCTGCTAGTATAAAAAAAGTAGTAAAAATTGGACCCGCTTATGAGCTATAAAGGTAATAGATTGACGTTTTTCCCACCTAAAAATAAGGGGGCGCTCTTTTTTGTTTTCATTACTTTGCTCACGTTATTTATTACTTTTGATTCTCATGCTGCCGATACATGTAAAATAAAGCACTTAAACTCACCCACGCCTGCCTCTGTGCTAAAGGTAAATACTCCTTCTGAACTCACTGCTCAACGCGGTGTTAATCAATATAAAATAAGTTGCTCTGTTAAAAATGGTGGCGTACTAAGCTTTTTACGCCCGGGGCTAGATAGCTTTACTTGGCAGCAAAACAACACTGTAAAAGCGCCCTTAAAAGCAGGGCAAGTAGCCTACTTAATGGACTCGGGGGCTTTTACAGCCACAATAACATTAGAATCAAAGCTTAATTACACACCGCGGTTTAAATGGCAGCCAACTCATATTTATTTTAAAAAAGCACAGCAACATTCGCTGATTATGGGCTCATTTTATGGGTTGTGCATTACACTTATTTTTTATGTATTAATAATGGGGCATAGACTTAACGAAAGTGTATTTAAGCTCTACAGCATTTACATTTTTTGTATTGGCAGCTTTATTTTACTCCAAGAAGGGCAACTGTATTTATTTGTAACGCAGCATGTCTCTGGCGTTATTTTTAACTTATACCTACTTAGCATTGGCTTAACCGTACTAAGTGCCACATGGTTTATGCTTGCGTTACTCGAGACTAATAAACGCTGGCCTAAATTAACCAAGCTGCTCAAAACATTGGCCTGTACTGTAATGCTATGCGCGGTACTTAAAATGCTCGTTACCGACCTGTTATTTTGGACAATAGCAGGGCATATAATGGCTTATTCTTCGCTGTTTATTGTGGCTGTTATTTTTACTTTAGCAGCCATGCAAGCCCTCAAAGGTGTACGCGAGGCAACACTCGTATTTGTAGCGCTTAGCTTTGTATTAGTAAGTATGATTTTTAGGGTGCTGCTTATTAACCAAAGCCCGTTTATGCAGCGTTATGGGTTTGTGTTAGCGTTTGCGGTTGAATCATTTTTATTAGCTGTTGCGGTTTCAAGGCGTATAAGCCGAATGCGAATTGCACAAAAGCGCGCCGAAACCGAAGCAGACTACGACCCCCTTTGTGGTATTTTAAACCGCAGGGGCTGGGCTAAAAAATCAACCGCGCTTATCAATATGCACGCCAAAAAAGGCGGCGTATTATGCTTGATGTATATAGATTTAGACGACTTTAAACAAATAAACGACAGCTACGGCCATGCTGTAGGCGATGACGCTTTATGCAACGTTGCCCGTTGCTTAAAAAGCAGTGTTCGCAGCAGCGATGCTGTAGGGCGCTTAGGCGGTGATGAATTTGTCGTACTTGCACATTTTTATACTAATGCGCAGGTAAATCCTAAAACTCATCATTTAAAAACCGCCCTAAATAGGCTCACAATAAATCACAACAACGACCCTATAGCCATTAAAGCAAGTATGGGTACTACCGTATTTAGTGAACCGCCCCACTCTATTGATGAAATTTTAAAAGCGGGCGACACCGCCATGTACCACGAAAAAATACAACGAAAGGTTAAGCCGCTCACGTTAGTAGATGGCTAAATTTAAGCAATACTGCTTATTGCTATTAAACCGTAGCCGGCTTGGCAAATTGTTTACGGTTAACATAGTGGCTCATAATAATGGTAAATAAAGTTGAGCACACTGCAGCCGCTGCATATACCTGCCAAATCACAAATTCAAACTTAAGCGCGAGTGCAATCACAGCAAAAAACACACAGCCCCCTAACGAGCCAATAATGCCGCCGTTAAGCACCTTATACGCCGAGTATTTTTTATCACTTGCATGCGCAATACTGCCCATAACCGCCAAAATTACCGGAAAAGTAGAAAGTAACCCGCTCCACATTGCCCCTATTTTTGCCGATATAAACGTAACTAACATAATAAAGCAGCTGACCAGTAACATTTTTAGCGGCAGCTCCCACGCAGCGGTAAAAGGTTTGGCATCGGGCGCAAATTTTAACTTACTCGATGCCAGCGCAAGCACCAATAAAGTACTGAGCGAGAGCACCGATGCAAAGGCAATATTAACCGGCAATAGCAAGGTAAATGCACTAAAAGCGCACCATAGTGTTAATGCAGCAAACAACGCTTTAACCACCCCATATTTTGCAAGCATGGCAGCATAACAAAAGCAAAATAAGCCTATACCGCTCATGCCATATAGCGACGCCACAGCCGAGTTACTCGCAAATAACTTACCTTGCTCAAGCGCAATAAAATACGAAATAGGGCCCGATGTAATAGGCAAGCCCGGAATAATACCGCTCACAAAACTGCCAAAGCGTTTTTGAGCAAGGTGAATAAATAATAAAAGTAATGGCGCAATGGTGAGTTTTAACAGCAACATAAATAACTATAAAGTATGAGAGTTGCGCGTTAGTCTACGTTTAAAATTCCGTACTGTAGAGTGAATAAATATCACTCATACGGTGTAATTATTTTCATCTATAGGTACAAAAAAGGCCACTACAAAAGTGGCCTATTCTTTAATAAATATTGCTTACGCTTTTTTAAATAAAACCTCAGGGTTTACCATAGTTTTCATTTCAAGCACGTTGCCGTTTGGATCTTCAATAAAAAAGGTTTCTTGTTCAAACTCATCACCAACAAAACGGCGATACGGTTTATCTAGGTATTCAAGCCCCGCATCTTCTATACGTTTTTTTAAACCGTTAAATTCATCTTCAGATAAATGAATACCAAAATGCGGTACCGCCACTGCGCCCATATCTACATCGTGGCGAACAGTGGGTAAGCGCTCTTCGCTTTGGTGTAATGTGAGCTCATTACCCCAAAAGTCTATGTCTACCCAGCGCCCTTCTTCGCTGTTCCCTGTTTTACAGCCAAGCACATCACAGTAAAACGTTTTCGCTACTTTTAAATCGCCAGCGGGTATAGCCAAGTGCAAACAGTTAGACATAAATTACCTTTAATCTTTTAAATTTGTATATTAATAACCTCTATTATACATAAAATATAATTTATGAAACATTAACAGCCACAAATAAGCATAGTTAATACCAACCCAGATTAAAAAGTAGCCTTAATAACATTTAACGCTAACACCCACATTTTATTTATTAGAGATAGTTAGAAAGCGTAAAAGGATTAGTTTAAAATGCGCTGCTATGATTAAATTCTTATTTTTAAAATTTATAACCTTCTTTTTAGGCTTTGTAGTCTGCTTTGCCATGCACACAACTTTTGCATTGCCTTTAGTTATTTCGGCGGCGCTTACAGGGCTAATTGGCTCGTTTATTCCTTTTCCTGCTCGGTTTAAAAACCATCCCTATGCGGCTATTTACGCAGGTAGTTTTGCCGGCATGTGCTCTTCACACTTAATTACAAGTTATTGGGAAATAGCCATAATTTCTGTTATTGGCGCCAGTTTATATGTGCTTACCATAAATATGTTTACCGGATTTGGCGGTAAGCTTGGCAGTGTTGCCTTTGCAAGCGTGGCTTTATTTATGTTGGCCAAAGGAATGGTTTTATGAATTTAGAATACCCGTTTATAGCCTTATTAGGTGCGTTTTTAACGTTTTACTTAGCCAAACATAATCGTTTTGATGGCATACGTGCCTCAGCCTCGCTTTCAATTATTGCTTACTTACTATTAAGTGCTTTGAACCTAAACCCCGACTTATACTCAGTTGTATTTTTTGGCGGCACATTTATAGGCATGAGCGCCCCACACCGATTTGGTATTTATACCGTGGCCAGCTCATCTATTTTATTTTCGTTTTTATTTGAATACCTAGTACCAAAGCTTGATGGTTATGGCGGTGCCTTAGGTGTGAGTGCGTTTTTATCTATTTGTATTTGCCACATGTTTATTTTACTTGGAGCGCCAAGAAGTAAAAAGCCACTTGGCTAAATCACTCGTTTTTAACTTTAACACTACTGGTTGGGTAGCCAAATAGCACTTTGCATTTAGCTTTTAACCCTTTCGCCGTATAGGTACTTTTTAATAAATGAGCCCACTGATGAAACGTTATTATTAGTGGGTTATTACTATTTAGCTGCCCTACTATGCCGTATTTACAGGGCTGATTTTTGTTTTCTTCTACAAATGTGCCAAATAATTTATCCCAAATAATAAGCACTCCGGCAAAGTTTTTATCAAGGTAGCGTTTATTAATTGCATGATGAACCCTGTGGTGCGATGGCGTATTAAATACGCTTTCAAACCAGCCTAACTTAGCCACTATTTGCGTGTGCACAAAAAATTGATACGCCAAATTAAGTGCCACTACACTAAATACGGTTAAAGGGTCAAACCCTAGCAGTATCATAGGTAGCCAAAATACCCACATGCCGGCTACTGGGTACATTATGCTTTGCCTAAACGCAGTGGTAAAATTCATTTTAGTGGAACTGTGGTGCACCACATGCGCAGCCCACAACCAATGAATATGATGCGACGCACGATGAAACCAATAGTACAAAAAATCTTGCAGTAAAAATGCAAAAGCAACGCTTAATACACTTAGCTTTATATCAAATAAGCGGTACTCGTAAAGCATGTAAAAAAATGGCATAAGTAGCAGCAGTGCAATTGCATCTGCGCCTTGGTGCAACAAGGCTAAAACGGTGTTTGCTAGGCTGTCTTTTATATTGTAATAGCGCTTAAATTTTACAAATTCAAAGCATACAAACACTAAAAATACAGGGCTTAGGGCAAGTAAAATAATTTCTGAGTTCATACTTTGCCCGCCATAAAGTAATGCTGCAGTTTATTTAATGCCTGGGTTATATCTTTACTAATTAGGTGTTTTAGCAAAGCATTTGGCAGCCACCACGGCGCTTTGCAGCGTATACAATAATTAAGCTCGGTAGTGATACTTTTAGCGCCTGTATTAGCAACTAAATAAATATCACCTTGATGGTTTGCCACAGGCTTATTACCTACTATTTGGTAGCAAATGTGGCTGGGGTTAGCCATTATTATACGCTCATTAAACGTGGCATTTGCCATTTTCACTTGCCTAATGGCGCCTTTCCCGCCTTTTAGCTCACCGCTATTTGCTGTTTTTATTAGCTCAAACTTGGCATTAAAAAAGCGATCTAACTGCTGATGATCCAACAAGGTGGTTATTATTTGCAAAGGATCTGCATTAAGCGTTTGTTTTATTGATATAAAGATCATTGTTTACAGCGAAGATAATTACTCATGTAACTAGCATATAAAAATTGAACATGGCAAGCTTGCTCATACACGACCATTTTTTAGCTTTAGACGACAAATGCATACACTGGCTGATCATTACTTTTCGAGCATTTTAGATTACTTGCAAACCCAAGGTATTGATTCTAATACGGCTCTTAAGGCAATCGGGTTTACTGAATTTAGTCGCCAGCATAGTCAGCAATTAGCACCCCGTATTAGTTTACAAAGTTACAATGCGCTGCTTGTGTATGGCCAAAAAGCGCTAAACGATCCGCTGTTTGGTTTTACTTTAGGTATGCACATTCGCCCCGCAGATTACGGTATATTGGGCTATTTAATAGAATCGAGCGATACCCTAAGTAGCGCTATAAAGGCACTGTTAAATTACGACAGCTTAGTGGCAGATATTGGTAAAGCGCAGTTTTTGCAAGTTGCAGACACCGCTACGGTGCGCTGGCATGCTCATCCTCATTGTAATGAACAAGTAGTATTACGAAACATGACTGCGTGGGTAAGCGTTATTCGCCAGTTAATAAACGCATCGCTTTGCCCAAGCAGTATCAGCTTTATACATAATTGGCCTAAAAGGCACACACAACAGTTAGAGGCCTGGTTTAAATGCCCCGTTATAAGCGGCGCAGCGCATAACCAAATAAACTTTCCGAGCAGTTATTTAAACCTTGCCTTTAAAACCGACAACGCCATTGTAAATGCTACATTTAAGCAGCTTTCACAACAGCAGCTATCGCGTTTTAAAAGTCAGCAGTGCTTAACAGAAAAAGTTAAACAGCTACTTATTGCAAAAACAACATTACAAAATTGCCAGCTTATTGCAGTTGCAAGCGCACTAAACGTAACACCGCGCACGCTACAGCGACATTTAAAAAAACAACATGTAACCTTTGCGCAATTGCTTGAACAAGAAAGAAAAAACCGCTCCCACACGTTAGTTGGCACGCTCCCACTTAGCGAACTAGCTAACCTGTTAGGCTTTAAAGATCAGAGCTCGTTTAATCGTGCTTTTTTACGATGGCACCATTGCACACCCACACAATTTTTAAAACGTAAATGAACCACAGTGTTATTCACATTAAATAAACATTTATGGTATACCTTTTAATCAACACTCTTTAAACTAGAACGCATAATAATTAAAAATGTGGGTTAAATTTGTGCGTGTAGTATTAAGTATTTTTGTGTTTATGCTTTATAGCGCCATGTGCAACGCACAGACCATTACCTTTGTAGCAGAAGATCTCCCGCCTTATCATTTTATAAATGAAAATAACGAACCCGACGGCGCATTAGTCGATTTAGCCAAAGCCACCATTAAACACACAAAGCTATCCGCCAAGTTTGAAATAATTCCTATGGCGCGTATTTTTACAATGCTTGAAAACAGCCCAAATGCAATTGCGTTGTCTCTTTTAAAAACCCCTATTAGAGCAAGGCAATACACCTGGCTAGGTGAGTCATACTTTGCCGATGCTTATTTAGTTAGCTTAAAAAACCGTACTGATGAAGTTACCCACCTTAATCACGCAAAATTTTACCAAGTGGCCACAATACGTGGCTATTCAAGTGCCACCTATTTGAAAAACGCCGGTTTTACCGAAGACAAAAACCTAGTTCTTGTAAGCTACTATCAGCAACTGTGGCAAATGCTTTATAAAAAACGCATCGACTTTGTACTAACCAATACACTTACATTAAATAACGAGCTAAAGCACTCAGGCCTAAATCCCAATTTAATAACTAAGCGAATTCATTTAACCGACTACCCTTCAAAATTATATTTTAGTGCCAACAAAACCCTAGATAAACACACCGCAAGCGCTATTAGCCATGCACTTAACACGCTAAAAGAAACGGCGAATATCAGGCTATTTTAACCAAGTGGCAACTACCGCTTCCGGCTACTGCCAACAAGTTGTAATAAACAGGGTCTATAATTTTAGCAACGCAAACACTGCTAGTTGGCTATGCGAACAATTAAAACACCTCAGGGTATAAAACTCAGTTACCAAGACGAAGGCGATAAAAAAGCCCCCGCAATCATACTTATTATGGGTTTAGGCGCACAAATGACTGTGTGGCCCGACTCGCTTTACTACACCTTAGTAAAAAAAGGCTTTAGGGTTATACGCTTTGATAACCGCGACACTGGCCTTTCTACTCATTTAGAGCATCACCCTAGCCCGAGTTTATTTAAATCGTGGTTAAGTAAACGCCTGCCCATACGCACGCAAACGCCCTATTTACTTGATGATATGGCAAACGATGTATTGGCGCTTATGGCGGCCCTTAAAATAAAAAAAGCGCATTTTGTAGGTGCTTCTATGGGCGGTATGATTGCTCAGCTAATTGCAGCTCAACATAAAAAAAAGGTGCTAAGTTTAACCACTATAATGTCAAGCTCTAGCCTGCCAAGGCTCAGTGCCAAAAGCATTGGCGTATTTATAAAGCTTGCCAAACTAAAGCCCAAAACATCCAGCCGTGATGAGGCAATAAACTACAACATTAAACTTAACCAACTTATTGGCAGCCCTGCTTACCCTCAATCAGAAGACGCACTTCGCCATCATGCAACGCAAATTGTAGAGCGCTCGCATAATCCAAGTGGCTACAAACGCCAACTTATTGCTATGGCCGCGAGTAAAGACAGGCAACATTTAATTCGTAAAATTAAAACGCCCACTTTAGTAATTCATGGCAGCGACGATGTGGTAATACCCGTAAGTGCAGGCAAAAAAACGGTAAGCCTTATAAAAAAAGCCAAACTAAGAGTAGTCCCTGGGATGGGCCATAACTTTGCGCCAGAACTTATGCCTCTTATGACAAAGTGGATAGTTAAGCATGTAAAAAAAGCGCAGCGCAAACACCTAAATAAAAAACGTAAAAAACAACAGCAACAAAAAACCACTTTGGTATAACCAAAAAGGCACTATAAAAACTACGAAAACAAAAAATTGGTAATATTGATATTTTAAATTGGTATGTTAGATTAAAGTTAAGCGAAGTTAATATCGTTCATTTTTAATATCATCACACAGAGACAACAATGAAAAATCTAACATCTACTTTTAAACTCACAGCACTGGCTGCTGTTACCCCTTTGCTATTTATGGGCTGTGCCAGCACAAGTACACCTGTTGATAGTAATGTCGCAGTACCTGCGTCAAAATTTGATTTATCGCAATGGAAAATAAACGTACCTGTAGATCTCAATAACGATGGAAAAATAGATACCGTAGACGTAGAAGAGATCCAAACCTACGCGCACCCTGATTTTTTCTACCTTGATGATCAAGGTTATATGGTATTTACCTCGCCAAATAAAGCGCTTACCAGTGCCAATTCAACCAATACCCGCAGTGAACTAAGACAAATGATCCGCGGCACCAATACCAAAATAAAAACTAAAAATTCAAAGAATAACTTTGCCCTAGCTGTACACCCGCTATCGGAGCGCTTTGGCTCGGTAGGCGGAAAAATGGAAGCCACCCTCAAGGTGGATCATGTTGCACTTCGCGCTAACGATCCTAATAAAAAAGCCGCTTACTCTGTGGTGGTAGGGCAAATTCACGCAGGTAAAGATCAAGCCTTAATAGATACAAAACTGGGTTTTGGCTGGGGTAACGAACCACTTAAAATTTATTATAAAAAATGGCCTGGCCATAAAACCGGATCTGTTTTTTGGAATTACGAACGTAACTTACCAAAAAAAGACCCTAACCGAACCGACATTACATACCCTGTGTGGGGTAATACCTGGGAAAACTCGGACGATCCCGGTGTGGCGGGCATAGCGCTTGGCGAAGACTTTAGTTACACGGTAAACGTGCATAAAAACATGATGTACTTAACCTTTAGCGCCCAAGGCAAAAAAGACGTTAACTACGCAATTAACTTAGGCAATAACGTAGATGCCTATGGCAAGGTAGATGAAAAAGATCACCCTAATGGCTATGCTGCCGATTGGCATTACTTTAAAGCGGGTGCTTATAACCAATGTAGCACTAAAAGCGCTAAAGGCATTTGGTACCCAGGTTGTTTAGGCACTGGCGATTGGGCCACCGACAAACAAAATGGTGATTACGCCCAAGTGAGCTTTAAAAAATTAGTATTAAGCCCATCAACTAAGCCGTAAGCGTTGTTGTAGTTAAGTAGTTTTTAAGTGATGTAAACAGTGGCGATGGTAAATTATTAATGTCGCACCAGCGCCACTGCATACATTTATTTGGCTCGTTTAGCACAGGCTCGCCGCCCTCGTAATCGGCTTTTACATATAAAGTAATGTAGTGTTTATTCTCAGCACTAAAAATATCGTTAGTAAAATCAAGCTTAGTAATTTTACTCACATTTAGCCCTGTTTCCTCAAATACCTCGCGTATTGCGCACTGCTCAACACTTTCACCAAATTCTAAATGTCCACCAGGCGTTGCCCATGTATTTGCACCATGCGACCCTATTCGCTCACCTAATAAAATAGTGTTTTGGCGCATTATAATAACCGCAACCCCTACTCTTACTACGTTACTCATATTGCGTATTCTCTTATTTTAATTGCTCGCCATGCTGAGCCACACGCTTTGTATTGTCAATTTTGTATTTTAAAACCCAAAGTGTTGCTTAACTTTTAGCCGACCATAGTCGAATACCTATCGGTTAAAAAAAAGCCTACCTTTTGTAAGGTCTCTCACACACATTTAGTATTAGGAGCCCACTATGTTAGGCCCATATAAACAACAATACGAAAGCTTTAAACAAAACCCAGCACAATTTTGGCTTGAACAAGCAAAGCGCTTACCTTGGTATAAAAAGCCTGAACACGCCTACACACAAGACACTGACGGCCTTTACCATTGGTTTGATGATGGCCAACTAAACACCAGTTTTTTAGCGCTCGACCAACACGTTATTGCCGGTTTTGGCGAGCAAACCGCGCTTATTTACGACTCCCCCGTAACCAATACGCAGCAGAAGTATAGCTACTACCAGCTACAGCAAGAGGTAGCTAAATTTGCCGGTGTAATGCAATCGTTAGGCGTTAGTAAAGGCGACCGCGTTGTTATTTATATGCCCATGATCCCCCAAGCTGTAATAGGCATGCTGGCCTGCGCCCGATTAGGCGCTATACACTCTGTGGTATTTGGTGGTTTTGCAGCGCATGAACTCGCCGTACGTATAGACGATGCAAAACCTAAACTCATACTGAGCGCTTCGTGCGGTGTAGAGGTAGATAGCGTAATAGAATATAAACCGCTGATTGATCACGCCATAGATCTTGCCAATCATAAAATAGATCACTGTGTTATTTACCAGCGCGAACAAGTAGCTGCCACGCTTATCCCCTCAAGAGATATTAACTGGGATGAGGCAATGCAAACAGCCACTGCAGTAGAGCCAGTACCTGTAAGTGGGCGTGATCCTCTTTATATTTTATATACCTCAGGCACCACAGGCACGCCTAAAGGCGTAGTACGTGAAAACGGCGGCCATGGCGTTGCTATGCACTACAGCATGGAAACCGTTTACGGCATGCAGCCCGGCGAGGTGTTTTGGGCTGCCTCAGATATAGGCTGGGTCGTTGGGCACTCCTACATAGTGTATGCCCCGCTAATTTATCGCTGTACAACAGTATTATTTGAAGGCAAACCAGTTCGCACACCTGATGCCAGTGCATTTTGGCGAGTAGTAGAGCAATACCAAGTAAATGCATTATTTACAGCGCCCACTGCGTTTAGAGCCATCAAAAAAGAAGACCCAAATGCAGAGGGCTTTAAGCAGTACAACACCAGTAGTTTAAAACGACTATTTTTAGCGGGAGAGCGGCTCNCTGCCAATACTCGATCACTGGTGGCAAACAGAAACCGGCTGGGCCATTGCCTGTAACCCCGTAGGCATAGAAGAATTAGTAACAAAACCAGGTAGCTCTACCGTGCCAACCCCTGGGTTTGATGTGCAAATATTGAATATGCAAGGCGGGCAATGCGCACCAAACGAGCAAGGCGTGGTGGCTATAAAATTGCCGCTGCCGCCAGGTTGCTTACCCACCATTTGGCAAAACACAGCGCGCTTTAAAACCGGTTATTTAACTCAGTACCCGGGGTATTATCTTTCCGGCGATGGTGGTTACATAGATGATGATGGTTACCTATTTATAATGGGCCGCACAGACGATGTTATAAACGTAGCAGGCCATAGGCTTTCAACTGGCGAAATGGAAGAAATAGTCGCATCCCACCCTGCCGTTGCAGAGTGCGCGGTGTTTGGGGTTACCGATACACTAAAAGGCCAATTACCGATGGCCATGATCGTACTTAAAAACGATTTTACCGGCTCCCCTACCGATGTAGAGCAAGAGCTTGTGCAAACAGTACGCAACCAAATAGGCGCTATAGCGTGCCTTAAAACGATAGTAAGCGTAGAGCGATTACCAAAAACTCGTTCAGGTAAAATACTACGCAAAAATTTACGTCAACTGGTCGATGGCGACGAACTACAAATTCCTTCAACCATAGACGATGCCGGTATTTTTGAAGAAATAAACCAGCAGCTCACCCTGCGTTAAATCCAACCTAACAAAGCCATTTTATATTTAAAATAAAATGGCTTTTACTTTGACTGAAATTTTATACTCATTAGCACTTTCCTACTTAATGCTAGGGTCTGTTGATCTTTTAAGGTTAAATTTGCAGCTGTCTGTTTGGTATTTAGGCAAGGCAGAGCCTATATAGTGTGGTTGTTCCCCACAAATAGGCGATAACGTAGCATTAATGCCAAACAGGCGCTGCCCAAAGGGTTCTTCCTAGGGGCTATTTACTCTTTGTTGCCTACATGGATGTAGGTAAAGGGCGTGAGCAGGACGCGGAAGCTTTGCTCGGCTTTTACTTAGCCCACTAGGTTACAAACCTCGCGCCGCGATTAAATAGCCCCTAGTTTGAACAAATTTTAATCCGCAAAGGTCAACAGACCCTTAGAACATTAAACAGGATTGTGCATGCTTCGCTTATTACAAACACTACTTGCCACCAGCCTACTATTTACAGGTTTTATGGCGCAAAGTTACGAAATTGAAGATTTAGGCGATGGCCTCCACCGCTTTATTGACGACAGACACCGCTCGGTATTTTTAATCACCCCACAAGGTGCAATAGTTACCGACCCACTTAATAAAAAAGCCGCCACTTGGTTAAAGGAGCAAATTAAAACTCGCTATAACGTACCCGTTAAATACGTTGTATACAGCCATAATCACAGCGACCATATTTACGGCGCAGAGGTATTTAAAAGCCCGCACACAACCTTTGTTGCGCACAAACTTACCGCGCAAGATATTAAAAACACGAAAATAAAAACGGTTATGCCTAACCTTACTTTTGATGATGAACTAATACTTAGCCTTGGCGGCTCAACCTTAAAACTTAACTACCACGGCCCTAACGATGGCCGAGGCTCAGTAAGTATGCTGTTCGAAAAACAAAAAACACTATTTGTGGTCGACTGGATAGTCATTGGCAGAATGCCATGGCAAAAACTGTGGAGCTACGATATTCAAGGTATGATTAATTCAACCCAAGCGGTATTAAATTACGACTTTAATACCTTTGTGGGCGGCCATGCCGATATGGGTAATAAAGCCGATGTAGCACGTTACTTACGCTATATAGAGAAGCTTTACAGCCAAGTAACCGCAGGCGCACTTGCAGGGCAAAGCCTAGAGCAAATAAAACAAAACGTTAAGCTCGATGAATTTTCAGATTTAAAGCAATATAAAGCATGGCTGCCACTTAATATTGAGGGCGTATACGAGCGCCTTATGGAAGAGTCGGGCATGGGCTGGCGCAGCGATTTATAAATTGTATGTGTATGCATTTATAGCTTAAATACAAGTGCATACGTATTCACATTGAATTAACAACGCAAGCTTGTGATAGTGCACTTTTTGTATGCTAAGGCGCCACCATGAAATTAGTTGCTTTACTGTTTAGCTTATCAATATTTGTAGTGCATACCAGCTATGCAAATACGCCCACAGTGCAAGTAAGCAAGGGCCACATTGAGGTGATCGACAATATAGAATCACAGTTTGTAAAAAACCGTTTTTTAAATGTATGGCTACCGCCAGGTTACAACAAAAACACCACCTACGATGTACTTTACATGCACGATGGCCGCATGCTGTTTGACGCCAATAGCACATGGAACAAACAAGAATGGCGCGTAGATGAAGTAGCCGGCTCATTAATAGAGCAAGGCAAAGTACGCCCATTTATTGTGGTAGGCATTCCAAACGCCGTTGAAAACCGCCACAGCGAATACTACCCACAACAACCGTTTGAGGCCTTGAGCAAACAAAAGCAAAATGCCCTATACCAGTTAGAAAAATACCCAGGCCACAAATTATTTGCCTCTAAGGTGTACTCAGACAACTACTCACGCTTTTTAGTTAAAGAAGTTATTCCTTATATAGAGTCTAACTACAACGTAAATAAAGGCGCGCAGCATCGCTATATTGGTGGCTCTAGCATGGGTGGGCTTATATCGTGGTATACACTACTTAATTATCCTAACGAATTTACAGGCGCTATTTGTATGTCGACCCACTGGCCAGGTATTTTTAGCCACGACGACGAAGTATTTGCCGAGTTTAAAAATTACATTGCCAACAACATCGAAAAGCTGAGTAACCAAAAAGTGTATTTTGATTATGGCGACAGCACTTTAGATGCCATGTACCCTAGGCTACAAGCGCAAATTGATGATTTATTTATGGCGCAACAATACCCAGCAAAGCTATGGCAAAGCCAGTATTTCCCGGGGGAAGATCACACCGAAAACGCGTGGGCAAAACGCTTACACATTCCCCTTGAGTTTATGTTTAGAAAAACCAAGCAAGCTGCCCCCGAATAATCATTTACAAGTATTATCCTATCAGCAATCACAAAAAAGCGGCTTAACGTTTACTACGTTAAGCCGCTTTTTTAATAGACTTTTAAACCTAATTAACCTAATAACTAACTAAAATCAACCACCACTTCATAGCGCCCTGGCATATCGTTTACATCGTAAACCCAGCCGTGGCGTTTAATTATTTTTTCGCTTAATTGCAAGCCTAGTCCGTACCCTATGCTGGCGTGTTTTGCTGAAGGCGAGCTCGCTTTAGGGGCATCGTCTTGCTTACTACAATTAACAATAGTCACTTTACTGCCTTGCTGCGTAATATGTACTTGGCCAAATTGGGTATGTTGGTAGGCATTACGAATTAAATTAGTCAGTACTATGTGGCACGCAGTAGCATCGGTGGTAATAACGCTCTCTTGCTGGGTGTTTAAAACCACCTCAACGTGCTTAGCATTAAGCAAGTAGTTAAGCTCATTACTCAGGGTCGTTATTTTATCACTAAGGTTTACAGGTTCTGGACTACTTTGCTGATCTTCGTTGCGGCTTAGCCATAATAACGTATCGGTTAAATCGCTCATGGTTAAACCGGCGCGCTCTATACGCTCAAGTGTAAGCTGTTGTTTATCACTTAACGGGGCTTTTTCGCTCAGCCGATTGAGTAACTCAACGTTACTGCGAATAACCGAAATTGGCGTACGCAGCTCGTGGCTGGCATAGCTTAAAAAGCGCTGTTCACGCTCTACGCTTTCATTTGCCGAAAGTAAGCTGCTGCGTATTAATGTGGCTAAAGTGTTTAGTTCGTTATATGTAAAATCGGGCGGTGTTTGCTGCAGATTAGTTTGGTTTAACGATTTAGCCCAACCCCTTAACGACTCCACTGGCTTGGCTATTTTTTTCATTACCATAAACAAAAAAAACGCAAATAATACAATGGCAGCAATGCCTGTAATGGCAATCCATAGCATGCGTTGTTCGGGCTCTATATTAGCGAGCAATTTTGGTTTGTCTTTTTCGAGCATAATGCGCGATATATAACGCGGCTCGCCTTCGGGGTTTGGATAATACACCACAAAAAATAAATTTTGCGGCATAGAAAACATCGATGGCCTGTCTTTTGTTTTATGTAAAAGCCCCACCTCTGTTGGTTTTTTAAAACGCTGCTGAATTGACGCAGGCATGTCTTCCCAGCGACTTGCTATATTAAAGCCCACCAGCTCTTTTGTTTCCCCAGGCTTTACTTCTGTGGTTTGCGAAAGCTTTAACATAACTCCGTTTAAGCCTTTATCTAGCCCATCAATAAAGTAATTTACACTTAAAAACGAAAAGCCAATGGCCATAGCAGAGCTAAGCACCACCATACTGGCAAAAAAGTAGAGCCTTAAACTAGGCCTTATTTTCATTGTGGTTGCCCTTCATTTGCTGTTATTGCAAAGCCCACACTAGGAATGGTTTCAAGTGTAACTTGGTGTGTGGTGGCTTCTAATTGCTTACGTAAATGATGCACATGCACTTTTAAACTGTTGCTGTCGGGCTGCTCTTCGCCCCATATAGCTTGCATAATGCTACTGCGCGTAACAGGCTGCGGCGCATGGCGTACTAAGGTTTCTAGCAATTTAAATGCAATGGGCGATAACTTTAATGTTTGCCCCTCTACATCGGCACTGCGCTTTGCTAAATCTAAATTTAAATTAGCTAAAGTGAGGCGTTTTGCCTCACCACTTTTGCGCTTTGCCAGTACTTGTACTCGCGCTACAAGCTCTTTCATGGCGAAGGGTTTTACTAAATAGTCGTCGCTACCGGCGGCAAAGCCCTCAAGTTTATTATCGAGGCTATCGCGTGCGGTCAACATTAATACCGGAATATCTTTACCTTGTTCACGCAATGTTTTGCACATTGTTAAGCCGTCCATTTTGGGCATGTTTACATCTAAAATAATCATTTGATAATCATTAATTTGCAGTAAATTTAAGCCCAAAACGCCGTTGCTTGCATGGTCACACTCAATGTCTTCTATATCGAGGTAATCAACAATTGTTGTTGCCAGGTCTATGTCGTCTTCAACCAGTAGTACGTTTATCATTAAGAGGCAGCTCCTTGGGTGCGTTTACCACTTAAAAAGTCTAACACATTGGCAAGTAAGCGCTTAATGTCTATTTGAATCATTAATAATGCCGGAATAAGGATTAACGTAATAACCGTGGCAAACAAAATACCATAACCAAGTGATGCTGCAGCAGGAATTAAAAACTGTGCCTGCATTGAGGTTTCGCTTAATAACGGCACTAAGCCCGCATAGGTGGTAATTGAGGTAAGCATTACCGCGCGCAGGCGGCTTGTACACGACTCTACAATGGCATCGTGCGTGCTCATGCCTTCATCTTTTACCAGCTCGTTGAAGCGCGATACCAATAATAGGCTGTCGTTTACAACCACCCCACTGAGGGCCAAAATACCATTTAAAGAAAGTATGCTGATGGTTAAGTCGTTCCACCAATGGCCTAAAATAGCACCCACAATACCAAAAGGAATCGCCACCATAATCAACATAGGTTGAATGTACGATTTAAGCGGAATCGCCAGCAATACGTAAATAACTAATAACGCGGCTATAAACATAGTGGCCATTGAGCCTGTTGTTTCGTCTTGCTCTTCGGCTTCTCCGGCAAAGTGAATACTTAAGTTAGGAAATTGCGCGTTAAGCTCAGGTACTAAATCGCGGCTTAAGTTAGCAACTAATTCGTTAGATGCCACAATGTTTTTATCTACTTGTGCGCTTAAGTAAATTGCACGTAGGCCATCAATGCGGGTTATTTCATCTTGCTGATATTCGCTACTTATATTGGCTACGTTAACCAAAGGTACTACGGTGCCATCGGGTAACCTAATACGCGATTGCATTATATCGGCTGGTGTTTTACGGGCGTTTTCTGGGTAACGCACACGTACTTTTACTTCGTCTTTATCGCGCTGGTAACGCTGTACAATTGCTCCACCAAAAGCTTGTAAAACCTGCTCTGATAGGCTCGCCGTATCCATACCTAAAGCGCGCCCTTGTGCGTTTAAGGTAAATTTAAGCTGTGGCTGACCTGGGTTTAAATTATCATCTATGCCATTAACACCAGCAGTATTTTGTAAGCGCTCTTTAAACAGTGCGCCTGCGGCCATTACGGTTTCGTCATCCCAGGCTTTTAACTCTACTTTAAAGTTATCGACCATTTTACGTGTAGCCAATACTTGTAGTTTTTTGCTGCCCTCTGGCATACCGGCAAGGCGCTGCCATTCTTGTGCAAATTCGCTTGCTGTAAAGTCGCCCTCGTTTAACAGCTCAACACTTACCGTACCGCTAGTATCGCTACTGCTCACTAATTGTAAGCTCGTTATTTCGCTCTCTTGCGAGTCAAACTTATCCATTAAATTTTGCTGGGCTTGTAGTGCACTTTGCTCAAGCGCTAACAAGTTTTTATTAGTTTGCCCATACGCTGCATCGTTTTGCATAACAAGCTCAGCGGTTACGGTATCGCCGGCAATACTTGGGAAAAAACCTACTTTTACTGCACCGGTCATAGGCATACCAACAACCAGAATAAAAAAGGCCACAAATGCAGCAACAATGGCGTATCTAAATCGTAACGAGTATTCAATAACGCGGCGGTACACTTTATCGCTAAACCAAGTTAGGCCGCTGTCGGCGCCGTGCTGCACCTTTGACCACAAGCCACTAAGGCCCGACTTTAACTGGCGTTTAGTACTTACGTGGGCTAAATGCGACGGTAAAATAAGTTTTGATTCAACAACCGAAAGCAGTAAACAAATCGTCACTACGGTCGCAAACTGTGAGTAAATTTTACCTAAATTGCCAGATACATTCGAAAGCGCAACAAACGCAGCTACCGTGGTTAATACGCCAAATATGGTGGGGACAGCCACCTTCATGGTGCCTAAAATCGTGTTATTTAGGGTGTCGCCGTGTTTTTTGCGAGTGGTGTAGATACTCTCCCCTACAACCACGGCATCGTCGACCACGATCCCCAACGCCATAATAAAACCAAAGGTGGTCATTTCATTTATGGTCAGCGCGGTGTAGCTGTCGGTCATAAAGTACAGTGTGCCAAAAAATACAAATGGCAAGCCACCTGCAACCCATAGCGCAACGCGTACATTTAAAAATATCGCTAAAATAACAAACACCATAATAATACCGGTTACGGCATTTTTAGTAAGCAGCGATAGGCGCTCGGTGATCATGGTGCTTTTATCGTGCCAGCTTTCAAGCTCTACATTTTGCGGTAATAAGCCGCGCTCGTGCCATGTATCAATTACGCTTTGTGCTTGCTCAACTATGGTGGTTATATCACTATTTTCATCCATTAAAATTTCAATGCCTACGGCATTTTTCTGGTTATAACGACTTAGTGAGTTGGTATCTTCTGCGAATGTGTCGGTAACGGTTGCTACATCACCTAATTTAATTTGTGTGCCTGATTGCGTTGTAAGCAACACTATATTGGCAAAGTCGCGCTGCCAATAAGCTTGGTCTGCCGCTTTTAGGCGCATTATTTTATTGCTATCGCGCAAGCTAGTAGAAAGCGGGCTCGATGATTCGTTGTTAATCACCTCGCTTACATCGCTAATTGTTAAACCGTAGGCTTGTAGTTTGCCTTCGTCGATTTCTACCGACATCATAGGGTCAAGCACGCCCGACTGCTCTACATCGCTAATGCCCGATTTAGCTAATAAATCGGCTTTTAGTTTTTCACCTAGGTTTTGCAACGTATGGCGGTCGGCATCACCAAATAATTGTAAAGTTAATGCGTGATCTTGCCTGCGCGCTTTGTCGATCACCGGCTCTTCGGCATCTGCCGGAAAGTTATTTATGGCATCAACTTGGTTTTTAACATCGGTGAGTAGCTCATCAAGCGAGTAATCGGTTTTTTTCTCAATGCTTACATGGCTGCCGCTGGCATCGGATGTAGAGGTAATGCGCTTAATACCGGGTACGGTTTCAAGGGCTTCTTCTACTTTTAGGGCGATGCCTTCTTCTGCTTGTAAGGCATCGCCACTGTCGTAAACCACCGATACCGAAATAGTATCTGGCTCAAGGCTTGGAAACGCCTCTTTACGCAAAGTAGAAAGCGACATTATGCCCATTACTATTACGCTAATGAGTAATAAATTGGCGGCCACTGAGTTGTTAGCAAACCAGCTAATAATGCCGTGCAAAGGGTTAGTATTATTAGGTAATTGCGGTGCTTGATGCGGGCTCATTATGGCATCTCCTCAACAATTGGGTTTACTAACATATCGTTTAAGTAGCTTACGAGTGGGCGAGCCACCACACGTAAATTAGTGTGCCCTTCAATAGGAGAGATATAAACGTCATCACCGCGCTCAAATAGTTTTTGCGCTTGAATGCTCATTAACGTGTTTTGATCGTTTACGTACCAAATTAAGCCTTCTTGCGATACTGCTGAGGCGGGTAATTTAATTACGTTGTTAAGCGCTTTACCGGCAATTTGTACCGCTAAAAATGTACCTGGTAATAACGGTGTTGCTTGCTCAAAAGGTTTGTCTAGCGCAACCACTACACTGCGCTGGCGAGAGTTATCGTCAAGATGCTGCTCAAAACGAGCAATGTAACCTTGCCACTGATTCTGTGTTGTTACATCACTTAAAATAACCTCGCCCGACTTATCGCTTGCCAGGTTTTGCCATTGGCTTAATGAAAGCGGTACGCTAATTTCTACTTTGTCGGTGCTGTTTAATGTAGCAAGTGTATCGCCAATGCTTACGTAAGTGCCTAAATCTACATCGCGCGATAAAATAACAGCATCAAACGGGGCACTTATATGGGTGTTTTTTTCATCACGCTGCGCAGTTTGTAGTGCGTATTGGGCGTTATCTGCCGTTGCTTGGGCGGCTTCTAGCTGTAGCGTTCTAAATACTAAAGGCGAGCTTGGTGCTTGTGTTACACCCGAGCGCTGCCATTCACGCTTTGCTTGGTTTCCTAAGTCTTGCTCTTCTTGTAGGGCAAGTTTGGCATCTGCCAATGTGGCTTTAGCGCTCGCGACTGCTTGTAAGTATTCGGTGTTATCTATTTGTGCAAGCACTTGGCCCTTTTTAACTACATTACCGGTAGCAAATTGCTCGCTCATATTGGTTATTTCGCCCTTAACTTGTGCTTTTAAGCTAAGTGCCCAGTGTGCTTTAGCCTCACCGTGGCCGCTAACATAGGCTTGATACGTACTTGGCACAGCGTTAATAACCGATACATTGGGTGCCACAGATTTAGCCGGCTCTGGCTTTGGGCCATTTGCTTGCTGCGCCATTTTTTGGCCGTTATATGAAATAGCAAGCCCTATACAAACAATGGCAACAAGAGTTACAACAACAGGTACTGGCGAAATTTTCATGACGATACTCCAAGGCCCAAGGCAAGGCCTAAATCTATACGGTTAGTTAAAAGGGTGTAATTTATTTGGCTAAGCTGAGCTTGTAGGTCGTACACCTGCTGCTGCACAGTGAGTAGGTCTAAAATATCAACCAAACCTTGCTGGTATTTACTTTGGTAGTTGCTATAACTGCGCTTAGCACTGGCAAGTGCTTTACTAATTTGTAGCTGCTGCTGTGTTAATGATTGCTCTTGGCCTAGTGCGTTTTCTACTTCGTTTACGGCGCTAAGTAGCGTGTCTTGGTATTCCCAAAAGGCTTGTTCGGCATTTAATTTTGCAATATCAACTTGTGCACGAAGTGCCCCGCCTTGAAACAATGGCGCACTTAAACTGCCTAATAAGTTCCAAACTGGGCTGGTTAATAATGCTTGGCTGGGTGTAGTTGCTAAATCGCTAAGCGATGCCGAAAGCGTAATGCTTGGCAGTAAATCTTTGTAAGCTACATCAACTAAATAACGTTTAGATTGAATATTGTAATAGGCACTTTGTAAATCGGGACGACGCGCTAAATCTTGCTCTGGTAGCGCGCTTAGCGGCTCAATAACCTCAGGTAAAACAGAAGTAGTAGGTAAGTTTTCAAGTTTATCAACGCCCACTAATAATACTAAAGCACGTTTAGCTTGCGCTATTTGTTCTTGATAATCGGCAATAGTGGCTCGGGTAGAGGCGGTATTTGTACGCGCGGTATCAAGGGCTTCTAAATCACCTAAGCCGTATTGGTAACGCTCAACAATACTTTGCTCGTTATTTTCTAAAACCGTTAAACGCTGCTGCTCTATGTTAAGTAAATCTTGCTGCAAAATAATGTTTAAATACGTGCGCATCACGCTGGCTACTAAGGTGTCTTTAGCGCCTTGGTAAGTGGCCTGATTACTGGCTATGGTCATGTCTTGCGCGGCTACGTTATCAGCAATTTTTTGCCATACGTCGGCCTCCCAGCTAACCCCTAGTGATGAGCTGTACTGTGTGCCAGTTGTTTCGTTGCGCTGAGCGTCAAAATCGGCATCTACACTAAACCACTGGCTTGCTGCGGTAACATCGCGCTGCGCATAAGCAAGTTTTAGCGCCACATGCACTTGGTTAAATGAAGGGTTATTTGCAACGGCTTGGTTAATAAGCGAATCAAGCCCTGCTATATTCACTAAATCAGTGATATAACTTACCTCGGTTGCATCATCTTGTGTGTATTGCCAATTTGCATGCTGCTTTAGCGATTGCTCGGTGCTATTACCTGTATAGCTTGGCTGGCTACTACACGCAGCAAGCGTGCAGCTAAGTGCAAGCAATAAAACCGTTGAGCGCTTTTTAAAATAAACCATTTAACTGTGCCTAATTTACATCATTACACACAGTGTATTAGGGCAAGGGTTAAGGATGGGTTAAAAGGGGTTAACTAAAAACCTCAGTGAAATATTTTTCACCGAGGTAGATAATATTAAAGTGCGCGAGAGTAGCTTAGCGATATAAAATCGAGGCCTGGGTTGGGCTTTTTAATACCAGCGTTTGAATAATGAAAATACTTAAGTGACACGCTATGTTGCTCAGCCTCACCAAATTTCATGGCAATGCCTAGGCGGTCTTCAAACTGGTAATGTGTGCTTATGTTTTTTCCCGCAAATTTGGTGTCATCTAATAAGCTTAAACCAATACCAAACTCGGCAAAAACGCGGTTCCCAGCAATACTGCCAATAGGATAAAAAATAACAGGTGAAAGCGATAAGCCTAAATTAGCGTCGTAGCGTTTTGGGTCATCGTATTCAAAAAAGTTGGCATTGGCTTCTAGGTAAATCTCTAGCTCTTCAAAGCCTTCTATTTGATAATCTAAGGCATATTGATAAGCCACCTTAATCCCTCGCACGTCTCCTTCACCTTGAATATAGCTCATCGAAAAGTAATCTTGTGCAGCCGTTGCAGCGCCTGCGTATAGCGTTATAGCTATTAAAAATAATTTATAAAGTTTCATGTTATTCACCTCAAGCAGCTCTATTTTCATTGCAATTGCTTGACCTAAACACAGCAAATTTAGCTGCTCTAGATTAAGCAATGATTCAATGAGGTGCATACTAATTGCATTTAACTATTTTGATAATTGCAATTTAAGTGGAATAACTTTCTTCAATATATTGATAATTAAACAGTGCTTGAGCGCGCGCTAACGTGTGTTGTTAACCGCTTATATTGCTGCTTAAAAAGCTGCCAACCCACAATGCCCGACAAGGTATTACCGCATGCCATACCGATAAATAACCCTGTTAAACCGTAAAAATACGAGCCTAACCAAAGTAGTGGTAAGTAACACAAAAATAGCCGTAATATGGAGATAAATAAGGCCGTGGTCGCAAAGCCCAGCGCGTTACATACCGACACCGTGATCATACATACACCCAAAGCCGCGTAGCTCAGGGGCACAAATGCAAAGTAATCTGTTAGGTTAGCCACTATTTCACTATTATTGCTAAGCGCATTTGCAAGCGGGTTAGCCACACCTAGCATAATAACCGCTAATAAAATTTGTATGCCAATTACAAAACCGCACGCAAGTTTTACTACGCTTAATATTTGCCTAAGCTCGCCCCGCCCTTTTAAATTTCCAACAATGGGGGGCAGCGCCATGGTAAGCGCTAAAATTAAAATAATCGCAATATATTCAATACGGTTTGCAAGCCCCCAAGCTGCTACAGCAAACCCACCATACACGGCAATCAATGCCGTTACTATCATGGCTGAAATAGGCGGAATAAACTGTGAAAGTAAAGCCGGCGCCATCATTTTGGCAATGGCTTTTATTGCCTGCTCGGTGCGGTTTTTTAAAACGTCAAAGGTTACAAGGTCTCGTTTAATAAGCGTGTAAAACACCACTACTAAGCCTATTGAAAAAGCAACACAGCTTGCCCATGCAGCACCCGCTAACTCCATATCAAAGGTAAACATAAACAATGGATCGAGCGCTATATTTAACACACTGGTTAGCACCATAATTCGCCCAGGCAATAAGGTTTCGTTATGAGCACGGCAAATGCTGTAACCAAAATAAAGCAGCGCTCCAAGCCAGCAGCTTATTAGCCAAGGCAACCAGTAAAGCTCAGTTAAATTAAATAACGAAGGCGTTGCACCCAGCGCTAAAATTATAGGCTGCTGAAAAAGCCACAACGCCAAGCACAATAGCGTTACTATTACGGTGCCAATAAGTACGATTAAACTACCTAAGTAGCGTGCGTAGTTAACTTTATTTTCCCCAAGTGCAGTAGAAATGGTCGCAGTTGCCGCAATACCTAAGCCTACTTGTACTCCCACAATTACCTGAAAAATAGCAATACTAAAGGCAACTACAGCGAGCGGCTCAGCGCCTAGCTTAGCAATAAAAATACTATCAACCAGCTGGCTTCCCATAATAGAAAACAAGCCAACCAACATAGGCCAGGTTTGCTTAAATAAATACTTTAAAAGTAATGATGTATTACGGCTCATAAGGCAGGCTCACTCTAAACTTAAAAATTTAAACGAGAAAAATACCGAAAAAAAAGGCGCTTATAGTAAGCGCCACAGGAAAAGTCACAATGAATAAGCTGCTAGTATATTTACACAACTAAGTATTGATAATATAGTTGTTTAAATAATCAGTTTATTGAAAAATTTGATAATGAACATTGCCCATTTAAATCTGTTTGTCAGAATCGCAACAACACATAATATTAGCTTAGCTGGCAAGGAGTTAGGTTTGTCGGCCGCGGTTTCTAGTGCCCAAATGAATAAGCTTGAAGAAACGCTCGGCGTTAAACTCATTCATCGTACAACCCGAAAAGTATCGCTAACCGAAGAGGGCCAAGCTTTTTTACCCCACGCCGAGGAAGTGCTTGCCAATGTTGAAATGGCACGCGCCTCGGTAGGTATAGGCAGTGTAACTCCACAAGGAAAATTGCGCATTACCGCCCCTGCTTCGTTCGGGCGTATGCATATTATTCCTGCATTGGCTGGATTTATTGAGCAATACCCCGACCTGACAATTGATTTACGCTTAAGCGATAGCATTATTGATATGGTCGGCGGTGGTTTTGATATAGCAATACGCGACGCCGCATTAAACGACTCAACCCTTATAGCCCGAAAGGTTGCCCGCGATAAACGCTTAATTTGCGCATCGCCTAATTACCTTGCAAAACACGGCGCCCCAACAACACCGCAAGATTTAAAAAATCATACCTGTGTTAATTTACATGGTTTAACTACGTGGTCGTTTATTACACCCGAGGGCACACAAAACATTAAAACCAATAACGTATTACAAGCCGATAACGGTGAAGCGGTGCGCGATGCGTGCGTGCAAGGCTTAGGTATTACGCTAATGTCGAGCTGGTGTGCCTATAAAAAATTACAAAGTGGTGAGCTGGTACAAATTTTACAAGACTACCCACTTGCATCCGACACCGCTATTTGGAGTGTTTACCCAAGTTCGCGTTTATTAGCGCCAAAAGTAAGGGCCTTTATAGACTACTTTAGCGGCTACTTTGGTGACGAACCCTACTGGGAAAAAATATAATTATTTAACCGTAAAATATAAAAGCACAAACCAAGGTTTGTGCTTTTTGCGTTTTAAGCTTTAAACTTTAAGCTTTAAACTTTAAGCTTTAAACTTTAAGCTTTAAATATAAGGAGCTTTATTAGGTAAGCCTTGGGCAAGTAAAAACAGCAGCAGCTAACTTGTACTTTTATACTTCGTATTTAATCGTGTAAGTTTATTGAATAACTTAATAAAAACTCCCTATAATGTTAATTAAAAGCTAGCCATGCACCTCAAACATATCAATAACTCTTTTAAAACTTTCATTTTATTTGCACAATTTATTGCCATACTAAAACCTACGTATATAAATCGTTTTGGGGTAAGTATGAGAACAATTAAACGAAGTCGTTTAAAAGCGCCTAGCGTTAACACTACAAAGACTAAGCTCGCATTTTTCCTGCTTAGTGCCACGGTACTTTTAACTGCATGTGGCGAGCAGATAAAAAGCGAAAGTACACCTGCCTCCCCAGAAGCTAAAAGCGCTAAAAACACGCTTATTAATACCGATGATTTTAATATTAAAGCCATGGTAAAGCTGCCACAAACTGTAGAGTGTACGCTTGAAAACGGCCTACAAACTCAGTGTGCTCAAGTGGTTTTAAAATATCAGCCCGACAACATTGAAGTCGGCCCTTTTTGCCCAGAAACACTCGACGACGTAGGCGGAATTTGGGATTGGGATGGCACCGATGCGGGGCTATATAGGTTAGATAAAGCATTTTTAACCATGCTTAACGAGCAAGGTTTTACCTTTTACGATGAAGACGGCAACGTGCATATTGTTGATAACGCGACCATTCGCCCAACAGTTGATCATGCATGTATTAATGTATCGGTAGATAAAAGCGTAGAAATTACCGCCCTTTTACCACTGCACCCTGTTATGTCTGAGCAATCAACAGCGCTGGGCACTGTATCTAAAGTGGGTATAGCGCTTGCGGGTGTGCCTATTTTTTCGGATGCGCCAAGTGTGCAACATACTGGGCATTTACCCGCGCTTGATACCTGCGCAGGCCATATTGATCCGGGCGGTTGGTACCACTACCACGGCACCGCTAGTGATATAGACAGCGTATATAAACACGAACATGTTAACGCCAACTGTAATAATTTAACGCAAAAGCCAAGCGCCCTATTTGGTTATGGCTTTGATGGCTACCCAATTTACGGAAGCCAAGAAATTGATGGTACATCCCCAACCGAGCTTGATAGCTGTAATGGCCACACAGGCCCTGCAGGTGAAAGCGGCATAGTTACTTACCACTACCATGCAAGTAATACATTCCCTAACTTACCTAAGTGCTTAAAAGGCGTGGTTGCACAAAACAACTTTACGACCACAGCACAAGCGGGTGTAGGGGCCAAGCCACCTGAAGGCACTAAAATAACTCGCCATGAACCACCTGGTGGCGGCGCTCCAAAAGCAGGTGGTCCTAACGGCGG